>JANLZY010000143.1:0-4340 GCA_031359365.1 Methylotenera sp.
TAGCGCCCTTTACCTTTACGATTGAAATACACTGGCGCACTGTGCAGCTTAATCGCAATCGCCGCAGCCTCAACTGGTGTTGGTTTACGGCCATAATAGTCAGCGGAAAATTCTTCAAAACCAAACTCAGTTTCACCACAGCATTCCCATAGAAAATCTAATTCTAGCGTTTCAGCTTCAGTATTAGCCGCTTCCATAAAGCCAGCTAACGGCGTTTCAAAACGCATCAATACATTACTGGCTTTCACTTTGGTGCGCTTGCCACTGACGGATTCCACCTGCAAAGCGCCTTGCGTTTCAGTCATGATGGAGGCAATTTTAAAACTGCCGTCTTCTTCAAAAAATACATTCATAAATGCTTATATGCGTTGTTCTAAATAAATTAGTGACATTTTACCTTGTATTAGTGAATTCGCTTTATGTATTAGCTAATTCGCTTTGTTGCATTTAAAATATAAAGGGTGCTTCTATCAATCCAAGCTTCTAAGCTAAACAAGGCGCGAGCAAAAAATTGCGGCGCCGCATATAATGGATATGTAAGAAGTAATTTTTTATGAGTAACGCAGTGTAGCAACGAAAATTGAATTGATAGAAGCACCCTAAACATGGATAAACGCATACCCGTCACTCTACTCACTGGCTTTTTAGGCAGTGGTAAAACTACCTTACTGAATAAATTGTTGCATCACCCTGATATGCGCGATACCGCGATTATCATCAATGAATTAGGTGACGCAGGCTTAGATCAAATTTTTGCGAATAGCAACTTAGCGCAAAATATTGAAAACGAGCATATTGCCGATAACACTGTGCTACTTAGTTCGGGCTGCCTATGCTGCACTCTAAAAAACGAGTTAGCTGACACCATGCGTGACTTGTTTTTTAAGCGCGCCTTGCAAGCTATCCCACAATTCAATCGATTGATTATCGAAACCACAGGTATGGCCGACCCAGGTCCGATACTTGCCAACTTAATGAATGAGCCTGTGATTGAGTCTGTTTATCGCCTAGATGCAGTCGTCGTGACCATTGACAGTGTTTACGGCTTGCAACAAATTGAAGAAAATACCGAGGCATTGAAACAAGCTGCTGTGGCGGATGTATTAGTGCTAACTAAAACAGATTTAGCTAGCACCGAGCAAATCAACGCGCTTAAAGAAAAACTGATCACTATCAATCCCGGGGCAACACAACACAAAATAGCACATGGCGAGCTGGATCCCGCTTTTGTAGTGGATGTAGGCTTATTTGACTTAGCGACTAAACATCCTGAACCGCAACGTTGGCTTCGCGCACCAATTAAACAAGCGCAACCTAAAGGCACATTGCCGCAAAAAGCCCATCATGATGATATTACTAGCTTCACCGTCATCATGCCCAGCCCGCTCAACTGGTCACAACTCAAACCACACCTGTTATCTTTTTGCCAAAAATATGGTAAAAATTTACTGCGTCTTAAAGGCATTATCCATGCGGCTGACCAATCTGCACCACTAGCTATTCATGCCGTGCACTTCACGCCCTACCCACCCACATTGCTTGAAGGTTGGACAGAGGAAGAGCCATTGTCGCGGATTGTAATTATTGGCAAAGATTTAGACGAACTGGAAATTAGAAAAGCATTAATGCAGTTTTAAGCCCTCGCCTAACCATCCATAATGAAACTTTACGAACAACTTGCTAACTCTATTGCCCTGTCAATTCAGGAAGGCGTACTTCGTAAAGGCGACAAGCTGCCTTCTGTTAGACAAGCAAGCTCTAGTCGCAGTGTTAGTCCGTCTACCGTGTTTCAGGCGTACTACCTCCTGGAAGCAAGAGGTTTAATTAGCGCGCGTGAGCGTTCAGGATATTTTGTTACTGGTGGCTCTGGCGGAATTCCGGCATCGCCTGAACCTGTCATGGTTAAACATGAAGAGCTGACTCAAGTTGATGTGAGCGAACTCGTATTTGAAGTGCTGGAATCAACCAGAATGAAAAAAGTTGTTCCGCTTGGTTCAGCTTTCCCTAGCCCATTGTTGTTTCCTTTAAGTAATCTAGCACGAACGATGGCTTCGAGCATACAAATCATGGATCCTTGGAGTAGCGTAGACAATTTGAGTCCAGGCGATGCTGATCTGAGACGACAGATTGCCTTGCGCTACATGATTGATGGATTGCATATACCATCTGATGAGATTGTGATTACCAATGGCGCCCTAGATGCCTTAAATCTTTGCCTGATGGCAGTGACGCGGCCAGGTGATACGGTACTGATTGAATCGCCTACTTTTTATGCAGCTTTGCAATCCATTGAGCGTATTGGACTTAAGGCGGTAGAAGTACCTAGCCATCCAAAAGATGGAGTAGATCTTAATGCAATGGAGTGGGCGTTAACGCGCCACAAACCCAAAGCATGTTGGTTAATGACTAACTTTCAGAATCCATTGGGTAGCCTGCTGAGCGACGAGAAAAAGAAAGCTCTCGTTGAATTGTTAACGGAACATCAGGTGCCTTTGATTGAAGACGACGTATACGGTGAATTGTATTTCGGGGATAAGCGCCCTATACCTGCAAAAGCGTTTGATACTGATGGCTTAGTGATGCACTGCTCCTCATTCTCAAAATGTCTGGCACCTGGATATCGTGTAGGTTGGGTAGCACCTGGTCGATACTCTAAAATAATAGAACGGTTAAAATTAACGACGACATTGTCAGCATCAGCGCCTGCACAGCTTGCCTTAGCAAAGTATCTGCAAAAAGGTGGCTACGATAAGCATTTGCGTAATCTTCGTCACACACTTTTAGTGAACCAAATTAAATTTATAGATGCTATTCAGAGATACTTTCCTGAAGGAACGCGTTTAACCAAGCCACAAGGTGGCTACTTTTTGTGGGTGAAATTAACTGATGGTGTAAATGCATTAGATGTTCATCGTACCGCACTAGCGAATGGCATTAGCATTGCCCCAGGCCCCATATTCTCAGCCCAAAGAGGTTTTACAGATTACATCAGATTAAATTATGGGCATATTTGGGATGAAAACATCGAGGCTTCTTTGGAAAAACTTGGTAAAATAGTCATGGATTTAATGCTATAAAGCAATGCCATCAACAGCTTCTTTGATATACGCTCAAAGCATGTGTTGACATCAACTGATATGCTTTTTATTTAGCTATCTGCTTCTGTTTTAATTCACTGCAATACGTTACTCTCTGCTGTAAGTTAACTTGCTTTATATAAAACCTGTTGAATACAGAAAGTGCACATTTTTATTACAGCGATTTTTTATTGCAGTAGCTTAAGTTAGCTATTAAATACCCCAAATTGAAATTGTTTATTGCCAGTGAGATGTAAAAATGACTGTTAGTCAAAAAACGCCAAAGAAAGTAATTCCTATCGTAGCTCACACTTCCATGTTTGCTGCACAGAACAAAATCTACCCGAGAGCCACTTCTGGTTACTTTACTAATTGGCGATGGATTATGGTGTGGATTACCCAGTTAGTATTTTATGGCACGCCATGGCTTGAGTTTGGGCAAAGACAAGCGGTTTTGCTCGATATTGATACCCATAAGTTCTACATTTTCGGCTTGATACTTTACCCGCAAGATTTAATTTACCTTGCTGTTATTTTAATTATTTCTGCGTTAGCACTCTTCCTGTTTACTACGGTTGCAGGCAGGCTTTGGTGTGGGTTTTCGTGTCCACAATCAGTTTATACCAAAATATTTCTGTGGATTGAATACAGAGTAGAGGGAGACCGTGCCACTCGTATCAAGCTAGACAGCAAAAAAATCAGCGTAAAAACACATTATAAAAAATGGCTAAAACACCTGGTATGGATTAGCTTTTCCATTTGGACAGGCTTTACTTTTTTAGGTTACTTCACACCAATTCGCCATCTATTTGATGGAATATTTAATTTCAGTTTGGGTCCTTGGGAAACTTTCTGGATAAGTTTTTATGGTCTAGCCACCTACGGCAATGCAGGCTTCTTACGCGAACAAGTTTGTTTGCATATGTGCCCTTATGCACGCTTTCAAGGTGTGATGTTTGATAAAGACACTTTAATCGTTACCTACGATGAAAAGCGCGGTGAGCCACGTAGCGGCCGTTCGCGCAACGTAGATGCAAAAGAAAAAGGCTTAGGCGACTGCATTGATTGTAGCTTCTGCGTGCAGGTTTGCCCAGTGGGGATTGATATACGCGATGGCTTGCAATATGAGTGCATTAGCTGTGGTTTGTGTATTGATGCATGCGATAGCGTCATGGATAAAATGGATTATCCACGACGCGATGGCTTGCAATATGAGTGCATTAGCTGTGGTTTGTGTATTGATGCATGCGATAGCGTCGTGGA
>JANLZY010000156.1:0-2808 GCA_031359365.1 Methylotenera sp.
GATTGCTTCGATTGTCGTCCTGTCCACGATTGAAATGGGCCGGTTGCTATTGGTCATTTCAGGTCTCAGCTTTCTAGGTTTAGGCGTACAAGCGCCACAAGCCTCTTGGGGCAACATCCTCACGGATGGCAAAGAGTACATTCAATTTGCATGGTGGCTTTCACTTTTCCCAGGCCTTGCAATATTGATAACGGTGTTAGGGTATAATCTACTTGGAGACGGTTTACGTGAAGCGTATAACCCTAGAAGCAGTCAACATTAGTATTCATATATTCAAGAGTTAAAGATAGGAACAATGTCATGGGATTTTTAGCAGGTAAAAAAGTATTAATCACCGGTTTACTGAGCAACCGCTCAATTGCTTACGGTATTGCAGCAGCAATGAAGCGTGAAGGTGCAGAATTAGCGTTCACTTATCAAATGGAAAAGCACCAAGAGCGTGTTGCAAAACTAGCTGCAGATTTCGACTCTACATTAGTCTTTCATTGTGATGTTGCCGAAGATAACTTGATTGATGCACTATTCCCTCAAATTGCTAAACATTGGGATGGCATAGACTCAATCGTCCATTCCATTGCATTCGTGCCAAAAGATGCACTTGATGGTGATTACCTAGAAAAAGTAACACGTGAAAACTTCCGCATCGCACATGACATCAGCTCATATAGTTTCGCTGCGTTAGCTAAGGCAGCATTGCCGATGATGCAAGGCAGAGGTGGCAGCTTGTTAACATTGAGCTATCTAGGCGCAGAACGCACCATGCCTAACTACAACGTAATGGGTTTAGCGAAAGCCAGCCTTGAAGCCAACGTACGCTATATGGCGCAAAGCTTAGGTCCTAAAGGTATACGTGTAAACGCGGTATCTGCCGGCCCGATTAAAACACTGGCAGCTTCTGGTATTGGTGATTTTGATAAAATGATCAGCTACAACGAAAAACATGCAGCCTTGCGCCGCAATGTCACGATTGAAGAAGTTGGCAACGTATCCGCATTCCTATGCAGCGATTTAGCCTCAGGTGTTACAGGCGAAATTACTTATGTAGATGGCGGTATGAACATTACGGCTGCAGGCGTGATTGATTAAAATACATTAGATTTAATCCAATAAAAAAGGCACTCAAGAGTGCCTTTTTTATTACCTAACTTTTAACTATTTTGCTGCATTACTTAACAAAAGCTTTTCATTCACCGTCACTTTTGCTTTTTCACGAAGTGATTGTTTATAAGCCGCAATATATTCAGCTGCTAAAGCTGAATTTAGCTGGGCTTTGGCCGCTTTTTTAGTTTCTTCATCCGCCAATGAAGATGAGTCAACTTTAATCACTTTAACAAGTAAATAACCTTGCTTACTATCAGCCAAACCAGAATAAGCAGGTAGTTTTGCAGTATTGGTTTTAAATACTTGATTCATTGCCAAATCTGTTAGGCCTTGGGCATTTTTACGATCAACCGTCACCTCTTTAATCCATTCAATACCTGCAACATTTTTGCCATCACGCAAATCTTTAAGTGCAGCTTCACCTTTACTAACTGCGAGCTTAGATGCAGCCTCTAATTTAAGTAAAGCCTCAATACCAGCCTTCACTTCGTCAAAACTCTTTGGTGCAGCAGGTTTATAGTCTATAACTCGCGCTGAAACCATATTATCTGTAGAAACTTCAATAGCTTCGGTATTACGGCGATCCTTAAGCACTTCATTTGAAAAAACCAAACTCATGATTTTGTCATTACTTTTAAAGAACTTCGCGCCAGATTCGCGGCTTAGCCAATCTGACTTCTGCACTTGACCACCAAAAGCTTTAGCTGCAGGCTCTAAGCTACCTGATTGCGTATAAACCAAATCACTAAATGCTTCTGCCTGTTTAGCAAATTCATCTTTAGCCTTTTGGAACATTAAATCACCTTTGATTTGCGGTTTCAAGCTATTGAAATCAGCATTCTGACCAGAAATTTCTGTCACTTTAATAATATGGTAGCCAAATTCAGACTCAACCAAATCGCTCACTTGATTTACTTTCATACCAAATGCCGCATCTTCAAATGGCTTTACCATTGCTCCACGTCCAAAACTGCCTAAATCTCCACCTTTAACAGCAGAACCTGGATCTTGTGAATTCTTAAGAGCCAATTGCTCAAATTTACTTGGATCTTTTTTAATTTGAGCTAAGATTTCTTCAGCTTTAGCCTTAGCTTGTTGTTTCTGCTCAGGTGAAGCGCTCACACCGAAAGCAATCAAGATATGGCTTGCGCGTCTTTGCTCATTACCCTGAAACTTAGCCGCATTATCATCGTAATATTTTTTAACTTCATCATCACTAACATTCACATTACGCATAAAGTTCACCGGTGCTAATGATAAAAATTCAATTTTCACTTGCTCCGGAACGATGAGCTTATTTTTATGCTGCTCGTAATAGGCCTTTACTTCTTCAGGCTTAACCGTCACTTGATTAACAAAGTCTTTGGTCTTGATTTCTGAAACTGTCACAACGCGTTGTTGATTCGCTAATTTAAGCACTTCATCTGCACGTGCGTTAGAGATAAAGCCTAATCTAGCAATACCATCTTGCGCTTGCTGCGCCAATAAATCAGCACGCATGCCAGCTTCAAACTTACTAGGAGAGAGTTGGTTTTGCGCTAAAGTCTGATCGTAAAGTTCTTGTGTAAACTTACCATCTTTCTGAAACTCAGGCATTCCAGTCACATATGTTGCAAGTTGTGAGTCGCTAATAGCATACTTGGCATTATGAATTTCATCACTTAATAATTGCTTATTAATAAGCTGATCTAAGACTAAAGATTTGAC
>JANLZY010000225.1:0-1969 GCA_031359365.1 Methylotenera sp.
GTGCAATTGAATCAAAGCCCGCACCAATTTCCACCCCTTTAACCGCGTTGATGCTCATCATGGCATAGGCAATCTCAGCATCTAGCCTATCAAACACAGGCTCGCCCCAGCCAACTGGCACGCCTTCAGCCACTACGGTAATACGTGCACCTACAGAATCACGTTCAGCACGAATGTTATCTAAATAACTCGCTAACTGTGGTAACACCTCAATATTAGGCGAGAAAAAGTCGTTGTCTTGATGGTCGAGCGCATCCCAGCTCACAAATGGAATATCAATTTCGCCCATTTGGCTCATATAACCACGAACAGTTACTCCAAAACGCTCTTTTAACCATTTTTTAGCAATGGCACCAGCGGCAACACGTACGGCTGTTTCACGCGCACTTGAACGCCCACCGCCTCGGTAGTCACGTACGCCATATTTTTGCGTATAAGTATAATCGGCATGACCTGGACGAAAGGTATCAATGATTTTGCTGTAATCTTGGCTGCGTTGGTCGGTGTTACGAATCAATAAGCCAATAGGTGCACCTGTAGTTTTGCCTTCAAACACGCCAGATAGAATTTCTACGCTGTCAGCTTCTTGACGCTGTGTGACATGGCGCGAAGTGCCTGGTTTGCGTCTATCTAAATCGATTTGTAAATCTTCCGCACACAATGCTAAGCCTGGCGGGCAGCCATCTACCACGCCGCCAATGGCCGCGCCGTGTGATTCACCAAACGAAGTAAGCGTGAATAAAGTTCCGATTGTATTACCCGACATAATGCTTTTCTCTTGTAAGTTTTCTAGATTTTAACATACGGCTATCTCTATCCGTGCATTAGGCCTTTAATCCACTGACCATAGACTTGCTTTGCAACTTTATTCAGAAAAAAACAATGCAAAGGTAACGTTTGCTGCATGGCTTCCGCCTGCTGCACAGCAGGACTTGAAGCAGCTTCTGCAAGTTCATCCGCGCCCAATTCACACCAACTTTTAACCATGTCCGCAGTGACTTCAATATGAGTTTGAAACGCTAAATGCTTACCTATAGAATAAGCTTGATTTTGACAATGCACACTGGCTAACACATGCGTTGCACCCTCTGGCAAGCTAAAGGTTTCACCATGCCAATGAAAGCTATTAAAGCTTTCAATGTCACCAAACCAATGTTTAGCGGCTTCATTTTGAGTCACGCTTACCTCGCCCCAACCAATTTCTTTAATGGGATTGGCGCTGATCACGCCATCAAAAGCCTTGCTGATCAGTTGACCGCCTAAGCAATGTCCTAATAGCGGAATATCTGCAGCTTTCGCTTCCCAAATCAAATCTAGCAAGGGTGCAATCCAAGGCAGGTCGTCATTCACACTCATTGGGCCACCCATAATCACAACGCCGCTATAGTCCAGTATAGAAGCTGGCATAGCACCAACTTCATTGGTATTAACAACCTGCCAAGGAATGTTATGCTGCGTTAAAAAGTCACCTAAGTAGCCAGGCCCTTCATGCGCTACATTTTTAAAAACAATCACTGGCTTTATGTTTGTTGTGCTCATTATTTAATTACCTTATTCAATGACTTCCTGCTATTCAATAACCTTGTATTGCCCATTTTGAATACCATCAATCGTATATTGCCCAATGGCGTATCGAATCAACCTTAATGTTGGAAAGCCTATTTTAGCGGTCATACGACGCACTTGGCGGTTTTTACCCTCACTAATTTTAATTTCCAACCAACTAGTAGGAATCGCTTGTCTTTCCCTGATGGGTGGATTTCTTAGCCACAGTGATTCTGGCTCCGAAATTAGCCTAACCTGCGCGGGTTTTGCTACGAAATCTGACAAATCAACACCTCGTTTGAGTGGCTCTAAATCCTCAACTGAAGGATCACCCTCTACCTGCACCCAATAAGTTTTAAATTCTTTATGTTTTGGATCACTTAAACGGTGTTGCAACATGCCATCATCGGTTAAAATAAGTAAA
>JANLZY010000257.1:0-3363 GCA_031359365.1 Methylotenera sp.
TCTGGAATTGGAATCACTACATCAATTTTCTTATCTGACCATTCACGCTTGATTTTTTCAGCAAGACTTTTGCCCATGTCTAACCGTGTTTGGTAAACCGATACACCATCGATCACTGAGTCAGGACGCGCTAAATAAACATATTCAAAAATACAAGGGTTAAGTTTCGGATTATCGGCACATTGACGTGAGAAAAAATTACCATCCATATCAATAAACACCGCTTCGCCTGGCTCTACATCCCGTACCATTTGGAAACCTAGCACATCAAGCGCAACACTTTCTGAAGCCACAATGTATTCCGTACCTTGAGCAGTTTCAAGTTTACCAATAACCAATGGACGAATACCATTTGGATCACGAAATGCCAACAGCCCAAAATTAGCTATCATGGCAACAACGGCATAGGCACCTTTACAACGCTTATGCAATGCAGCTACTGCATCAAAAGCCATATCTGTATTCAATACAGCATTTCGTGAAGTTTTTTCAATTTCATGCGCTAACACATTTAACAAAACCTCAGAGTCTGAATTGGTGTTGATATGGCGTAAATCTTGACGGAACATTTCCGATTTTAGTTGTTGTGAATTGGTTAAATTACCATTGTGCCCAAGCACGATACCGAACGGAGAATTCACATAGAACGGTTGTGCTTCTGCTGCACTAGAAGAACCTGCAGTTGGGTAGCGAACATGGGCGATACCCACGTTGCCAATCAAGCTGCGCATATGGCGTGTTTGAAACACATCTTTCACTAAGCCATTGTTTTTATGCATGAAGAACGTATTGCCATCGGTCGTTACAATGCCTGCAGCATCCTGACCGCGGTGTTGCAACACTAACAACCCGTCATACAACAATTGGTTAACTGGATTTTTACCTACGATGCCTATGATTCCGCACATGAAGAAAGCCTTAAGTGATTAATTCTAATTAAAAATTCTATAGTTCTAAGATGCAGACCTTGATGCAACTATTCAAGTCTTAAGATGTAAATTAACTATAGCTAATTTAATCGTATTTAACATGCTTAGCAATGCTTATCGGCACCCACGGTAACATACTGATGACTAGAGCCTCAAGGGGCGCACTAAACATGGCATTACGCCAGCGCGCATCATTGGGCAACTCGGTAAGTCCCGCTAAAAATACAACAATACATACAATTAAAATACCGCGTGCCAAACCAAAAAAAGCACCTAATAAACGATTTAGCCAACCAAGTCCCATTTTTTTAAAAACGGATGAAAGTGCAATCGCTAACAAAGTAGCAACCAGCAAAGTAGCAAAAAACAATACTAAAAATGCAGCCAAAATACGTAATGATTCAGTGGGTATATCCTCTGGCATCATTGGCAAAATCTGGCTTGCATAAGTTTTAGCCGTCACAAAAGCGGCTATCCAACCTAAAATGGCTAATGCTTCTCGAAAAAAACCACGCATCACACTTAGGATGATGGATAAACCAATGATAGCAAGTGCTACATAATCAAAGCTTGTCATGTATTTTTCAAATCAATTAATCGCACTATTAAAATATGCCCCATTAATTACTGCTAATAACCATTCCAGTCAAGTCCGCCGCTTGCAACTTCGTGAGTGCATATGCGGCTTCTTGACGTGAGTTAAAGCGCCCGGCTCTCAAACGAATTTTTTCACCCTTAGGTGTTGTAATATTTTCCGTGTAGGAATCAAGCCCAACTTGTTTTAATCTTGCTTGCAACTGCTTCACATTAGCTATATCTGAAAAAACGCCCACTTGTATAGTGAAGGTTTCGCCATCTGTTGCTGCTTTGACTTCTGTTTTTGCTTCAGGCCCTTTCACTTCTGGTTTTTTAACTTCAACTGCTTTTGGCTCACTTAATTTAACGTCAGATTTTTTAGTATCTATAGTGGTAACTTCTGCTTTTTTTACCGGCCTCTTGTCTTCAGATTTTTTCTCGCCAGTGACTATTTTAGCGCTTTCAGATTGAACTGGCTTGTCGATTTCAGTCACTGCAGCTGACTCTGATTTTATTGGCTCTACAATTGCAGACTCGCTTGCTGTTGCAACTTCTGTTTGCGGTTCAGTTGGAGTGACATTCGCTTCAACTTTTGAGGCTTGTTGACTAACATCATCAGGCATCGTGATTTTAATAGCTTTTTGCGGAGCTAAAGCAGCACGATCTTGCAACACCATTGGTAATACAATCACCATAAATAGCACAAGAGCGATAGCGCCTACTAAACGGCGACGTGCACGCTTCTTTAAGGCTAATTCTAGATTATTAGGTGACTCAGTTGCCATTGCTGCTTCCTTAAGGATTGGTTCTGAAAGGTTAGTGTTCCTAGTGATTGATTTTAAAGCTTAGTTCTATTGCTGAAACTAAAACGATTGCATCACGCTTGCAACTGTATAAAAAGAGCCGAATACGAGTATTTTATCATTTTCAGTGACATCAATACAGGCTTGTTGGTAGGCAATACTGGCACTTCCAAAGATTTTAGATTTTGTATTCGGATCAATTTCAGAAATAATTTTAGCTAAATCCTCAGCTGACGCACCTCTAACGTTATCGATCCCAGCGATATACCATAGATCAATTTCATCTTTAACGGCTTGCACCACTCCTTGAATGTCTTTGTCTGCCAGCATTGCGAACACTGCGATTGTTTGGCCCTGATGTGTTTTGCTTGCATTTAGATTTGCAGCCAACGCACGCGCAGCATGTGGATTGTGAGCAACATCTAAAATAACATGTGGTGAAGTTGATACCAACTGAAAGCGTCCAGCTAAGCTAACTTGGCGCATCGCACTTGCTATATGGGCGGACGTTACAGCTAAATGCGATTGCAGTGAGTCAACAGCACAAACAGCACACGCGGCATTATTGAGTTGATAAGCACCTTTTAATGCTGGAATAGGTAATTGATAAGTCACTTCACCATCGGAATATTGCCAACCATCAACACCATCTAAAGTAAAATCAAAATCCTGATATATACGCTTGAAATTGGCTTTAACTTCATGTGCTAAAGCCACCAAGCTAAAAGGTGGATTAGTGTCACCACATATTGCTGGCACAGATGCGCGGTAAACGCCGGCTTTCTCAAAGCCGATGCTTTCACGCGTATTACCTAAAAACTCCTGATGATCCAAATCGACACTTGTAACGATAGAGCAATTTGGTTCAAAGGCATTCACAGCATCTAACCTGCCTCCTAAACCTATTTCCAGAATCGCCACATCGATTCCAGCATGCATAAAATGCCACACAGCAGCCAGCGTACCAACTTCAAAATAGGTCAGTGAAATCACTTCGCCATTTGCATCTACTCTACCAGCATCCACGGCTTCAAATGCTGCACAAAGTGCTTCGT
>JANLZY010000302.1:0-4097 GCA_031359365.1 Methylotenera sp.
ATTACTCGAATATGATCGCAGCTCAGATGTAGGTCGGGTTTTAACCCGAATCCTCAGGCTAAAGCCTGACCTACAAAATTGAAAAAATGAATATGAATATTAACGGCGTACAAATAGATGAAACCTTTGCTGAAGCATTTAATATGCGTGGCACCCGCGTTATCATCACAGCTCAAAATCTAAAATGGGCGTATCACGCCGCAAATGCAATGACAGGCTTTGCAACCTCAGTGATTGGTTGCGGTGTAGAAGCTGGTATTGAACGCGAAATGACTGAAGATGAAACGCCAGATGGCAGACCAGGTGTAAGTATTTTGATGTTCGCCATGGGCAGCAAAGTACTTATGCAACAACTTGAAACTCGCATGGGGCAATGCATACTCACCTGCCCTACTGCTGCAGCATTTTCTGGCATCGATAGCGACGAAAAAATTAATCTAGGTAAAAATTTACGCTTTTTTGGTGATGGCTTCCAAACATCTAAGCTGATTTCTGCCAAACGCTACTGGCGTGTGCCAGTGATGGATGGCGAATTTTTATGCGAAGAAACCACAGGCATGGTGCGCGCAATTGGTGGTGGCAACTTCTTGATTTTGGCTACTTCACAACCAGCAGCCTTAGCAGCGGCAGAAGCAGCTATCACGGCAATGAAAAAAATTCCTAACGTCATCATGCCCTTCCCTGGCGGCGTTGTACGCTCAGGCTCTAAAGTAGGCAGCAAATATAAAACCATGTTTGCCTCAACCAACGATGCATTCTGCCCAACGCTAAAAGGTGCGACCAATACAGAGCTATCGCCTGAAATTGAAAGCGTGATGGAAATTGTGATTGATGGCATAGGCTTTGATGATATTGCTGAATCCATGCGCGTTGGCATACAGGCCATTTGTGATTTAGGTGAAGCCAGTGGTGTGAAACGTATCTCTGCGGGTAATTACGGCGGAAAATTAGGCCCTCATCATTTTAAATTGCACGAAATCATGGGTGGTATAGCCAAATGACCCAACTTACCTTCAGACTTAAACAAGCACTCACGCACTCATTAGATTGTGCGCAGCTCACGCCAGACCTTTTAAAAGACTTTAGCATAAGCCAAATCGGTGCAATCAAATTAAGCAATCAACTCGTGTCAGAGTTATTTGAGATTACTGGCAGTGACACTGAAAATATTGTATTCAAAAATAGCAGCCAGTGCTTTGATAATATTGGCAAGAACATGACTTTAGGTAGCATCACTTTAGAAGGCGATGCTGGAGCCTATTTAGGTTTCGGTTTAAAAAATGGCACCATACATTGCAAAGGCAACGCGCAAGCTTTTGCCGCCTGTAATATGGTAAGCGGCTTGCTCAAAATAGATGGCAATACTGGGGATTTTCTAGGTGGAGCTTCTTCAGGATTACGCAAAGGCATGCGTGGTGGCACTGTGATTGTAAAAGGCCATGCTGGCGACCGCGTGGGCGACCAAATGCGCAGAGGCTTAATTCTAATTGAAGGTAATGTAGGTGATTATTGCGCCAGCCGCATGATTGCTGGCACTATAGGCGTGCTAGGCAACGTTGGGGAATACGCCTGTTTTAACATGAAGCGCGGTACATTATTGCTTACAAAGCGACCTAAACTGCATGCAACGATACAAGATTGCGGCACGCATACTTTGCCATTTTTAAACTTAATGTTTAAATCTTTCAAACCGTTCAACACACAATTTTCTAATATTGAAACTAAGCGTGTACAGCGCTTTGTAGGGGATGCCGCATGTAGTGGTAATGGTGAGATTTTATTAATTTCTCATTCGTCTTAATACTCACCAAAGTAATTTCACGCTCTAATTCCGCGCGCTAATGATAAAATACCGTTTTATTACAGTTCATTATCGAAAAAATGTCTAAGTTTTTAACCGCCGCGCTTTACAAGTTTGTCAGTCTGCCTAACTACAAATCATTGCAAGCGCCCATTCTAGAAGCCTGTATTAGCAATAATATAAAAGGTACACTACTAATCGCTGAAGAAGGCATTAACGGCACCATTGCTGGCTTACCACAAGACATACACAACTTGCTGCATTTTTTGCGCTCTGATGCCCTATTTGAAAATTGCTTTGCAGATTTAGAGCATAAAGAATCATTTGCCAGCGAGCACCCGTTTTATCGCATGAAAGTCAAACTCAAAAAGGAAATTGTCACGCTTGGTGTTCCTGGCGTTAGTCCAACTAAAAAAGTGGGTACTTACGTTAAACCTGAAGATTGGAATGCGCTGATTTCTGACCCTGATGTGATTTTGATCGACACGCGAAACGACTATGAGGTTGATATTGGCACATTCAAAGGTGCGATCGATCCAAAAACCACCACTTTCCGTGAGTTTCCAGATTACGTTGCCGAGCATTTTGACAAAACCAAACATAAAAAAGTCGCGATGTTTTGCACAGGTGGTATTCGCTGCGAAAAAGCTTCTTCCTATATGATGGATCAAGGTTTTGAAGAAGTTTATCACCTGCAAGGTGGCATTCTAAAATACCTAGAAACCGTGCCAGAAGCTGAAAGCATGTGGGAAGGCGAATGCTTTGTATTTGATCAACGCGTGGCCGTTAAACACAATTTAGAAGTAGGTGAATTTGACCAATGCTACGCCTGCCGTCACCCGCTATCGCCAGCTGAGATGCAAAGCACACAATATACCGCTGGCATTTCTTGCCCTTACTGTTATGACAAATTGACGGAAGAAAAAAAAGCCAGTCTGACAGAGCGCCAAAAACAAGTGATTCTCGCCAAACAACGAGGTCAAGCGCATATTGGTGAAAAGCAGAAAAATAACTAACGCATGAATCAATCACGCGAGAAAGAAGCCATCAGCGCATATTTAAAGCTTCTACAAGCTAAGGGCGCAACGACTAATGTGCTTTATAAGCACTCTTTGTTTTTAGATAAACTGGCAGAATCGCTGGCTAATAAACCTCTTGAGCCAGTGATATATAGCAAAGTAATTGACACGGTGCTGAATACTATCCCAGCCGATGACTGGCATACCAACCTCAATACCGCTCGTGAGTTTTATCCATTCTGGATAAAAGACATTAAGGCTATTGCCACCTTTAATTTGAATTATGGTTTTGATGTAGCGGCCATCCAATGGAAACCAATAGCGACCTCATTAAAAACATTAATCGATAGTTTAGAAAAAGAAAGTTTCGATACTGCTGAAAGCTGGCCATTAAAAGCTTACGCACTAGCCATGCGCGACCAAGGAGCTGAGCAATCACTGGTAGATACACGTATCAAACTCGCTAAAGTGATGATTATTCGCTTACGTGACGCGCCAATAAAAAACCACAAGTCGTATCGCACAGCAGCTGAGTTAACTTTACCGCTCTTTAAGATGGCGGAAGCTAAACAGTTGTTTTTATTGGTAGTACGGGAGTTTTATAACTTTTGGACAGGTAATCCAAATGCGGCAAGTATGTTGCTTAATGATGATTCCAACTATAATTAATGCTTGTTATAGCAATGATAGTTAACTAGATTTTCGTGCAAGTAAAAAGTAAGTTTCGACCAAACCTTTACCTTTTACATCAACATCCGCTTTTTCTGAAAATATATAAGCATCTTTTATCAATGCTTGCGTTTCACGCGTCACTTGTATGTAATTTGGTTTACAGGTACTTTCCATTCGGCTGGCTAAGTTCACGGTATCGCCCCATAAATCATAACTAAATTTGGTGCTGCCAATCACCCCCGCAACCACTGGGCCAGTGTGAATGCCAATACGCATATTCAAATCTACGCCAGTTTTAACGGCTACCTCTTGCAACACTACCTTCATATCAAATGCCATTTCAGCAATACGAGTCACATGGTCTGTGTGCATGATGGGCGCACCAGAAACAACCATATAAGCATCGCCGATTGTCTTGATTTTCTCCACTTGATACTTCTCTGCTAACTGGTCAAACTTTAAAAACACCTGTGACAGTAAATCAATTAATTGCAAAGCAGGCATTTTTTCGGAAATCTGCGTGAAGTTAACTAAATCAGCAAACATCACAGTCACAGAATCATAATGATCGGCAATACGCATATCATTAGCTTTAAGGCGCTCAG
>JANLZY010000304.1:0-2980 GCA_031359365.1 Methylotenera sp.
GAGTGAATCATCACAGGCTTTTGCGGTTGCCTGCGCCACTTGGCCATCAGCATGGCATCCAAAACCACTTCGGTACGCATGTTGGCCTGCATAGACCATCCCACGACAGCGCGAGAATACCACTCCCAATTTAAGTCAATATGGTGGACAAATTATTCAGATAAAAATACCTGGAGGATTTGGTGCTAGATGGTACTCTGACGGTAAATTTATTGGGTTTATTAATTAAAGGAATTAGTATGTTAGAGTTAAAAAAAGGGACAGATATAAATAAAAAATTCATGATTTATTATGAAATTTGGGACGAAAAAGATAATATTTTTTCTGCTATCTATATTAGTGACGATGGAGCGTTAAAAGTTAGTTTTAATCCCATGCATGAACAATCATTAGATGAAGTTTTGCTCTTACTCGAAAGTGCAAAAATTAAACTCCTTACTGAGGAGCTTTAATTTACGTAATGGGGCTAGCCATCGGAGCAGATAAAGATGGTGCAGGCATCTCAGTATTTGCCAATGCCTCAACCGCTAAAGGCAATAGCAATGGTAATGGCATCACCCATGCTGAAACCACGCTTCAAGCAGGCAATATACTCACCATGAGCAGCGGTCGAGACACCACCCTCAAAGGCGCCATTGTTTCAGGCAACACCGTCATTGCCGATATTGGACGTAACCTCAGCTTAGAAAGCGAACAAGACAGTGATACTTATAAGGCCAAACAAAGCAGTGCTGGTGGTGGCATTAGTTACACCTTTGGCGCAGGCGGTGTAGGTGGCAGCCTAAGCCTCAGCAAAAGCAATACCAACAGCAATTTCAACAGTGTCAATGAACAAACCGCCATCAAAGCAGGCGATGGCGGCTTTACCATTAACGTAGATGGCAACACCCACCTCAAAGGTGCCGTCATAGACTCCACCCTAGCCGCACAAGTGGCAGGCAATAACCAACTGACCACAGGCACACTCACCACCAGTGATATTGAAAACCAAGGTAGCTACACCGCAAATAGCAGCAACCTAGGCCTCAACCTCAGTGGCAATATCAACACCGGAGTCAATAACCCCGCAGGCGGCACCGCAGGTAGCACCTTAAAAGCAGGCTTAGGTGGATTAGGCGGCAGTGACAGTGGTGAAGCGCACGGTACTTCCAAAAGCGCCATTGCTACTGCTGACATCACCATTACCGATAACGCAGCGCAAATCAACAAAACAGGGAATACTGCAGCGCAAACAGTAACCAACCTTAACCGTGACACGCAACATGCCAACGGCAACATCAGCAATCCTTTCGACCTACAGAAAGTCAACGAACAGCTAGAGTTTCTACAAGTGGCAGGTGAAGAAGTTCTTCAACCCGCAGCAGCCCAAGCTGCAAAATGGATAGGCGATACCTTTACACCAGACCCTGCCCATCCAGACCAGATTGATCCCGCTAAAGTATTAGCGCATGCCGTCTTAGGGGCTGCTATGAGCCAGCTATTAGGGTCGGGTTGGCAAACAGGGGCTGGGGCGTTGGGCGATGTACTACCACAAGTATTGGCTAAAGCGTTTGAGAAAGACGAGAAAGGTCAAATCAAAGATCCCGAGGCTTTTAAGGCCGCAAATGTCATCATTAGTACGGTACTTGAGAGTGCAGCAGGCGGTGACTTAGCCAGTACGATTAATGCAGGCATGATTACGCCGAATGCGGTGGCGAATAATTATTTGAAGCATCAGGAAATCAGCCGGTACTGGAATGCGGTGGCTGCTTGCTCAAAAGGTAACAATACTGCTTGTCAACAACGAGATGCCTTGAAAGCCGAGAGTGATAAGCGCGATGCGAAATTAGCCAACTGTGAAAGTCAGAGTAGTGCTACATGTAATAATTTACGCCAAGAAGTACGCAATGCGGAAGCTGAAATTATTCGAAATGGTGGGTATGGCTTTGATGGTAATCTAGCATCACTGGGCACACAGATACAGGCGGACAAAACCTTTGTTTCTGTCCTAGACACAAGCGAAGGTGTCTTACAAGGTGGCGTACACTCAATTATTGATGGTATTTCATCACTGGCAAATGGTGTCAAAACAGTGTTGATTGCAGCTTACGGCAGACAAGATAGTCCTGCTCAGCAAAAAGCCTTGCAAGATGTGATTGATACTGGAGCATCCTTAGCAGCGCTCGTTGACCCTGAGGTGTTAGCGCAAGTCATTAATGGCGCAACTGCTGCCCAACGTGAACAAATCGCAGCCGCTTATGAAAATGGTGATTCAATCGCGTTAGGCAGAGTTAGTGGTGCGGTGCTAAGCAACTTAGTTGGCGTTGGTACGATTAAAAACGTAGGCAAAGTGGCTGATGCGGTTAAGGTCGCAGAAACAATCGCGGCAAAAGATTTAGAACTTGCTAACAACCTACTGCAACGCTCAGATATTATGCAAGTTAAACAAGTCAGTGCAGGCAGTAAAAGTAACTGGGATAAAAGTATCAATAGCAATCTGGAGGCCAATACCGCGTACGTGCTGGATAATGGACATGCTTACATCACCGACGCAGGTGGTAGAGTTAAAGAGGTCACAGGTGATTTGAATTTAACTGCCATGGATAGAAACCTGTATCAACAATGCACTACTGGCAAATGTGGTAATGCAGGTGATGAAGGTGGTCACTTGATTGCTTCAAGTTTGGGTGGTGCGGGTGATAAAATTAATATTGTGCCGCAGGCGGCCATTTTAAACAGAGGTCCTTGGAAGGCGATGGAAAATGAACTCAGGTCGGCTTTAGATGCTGGGAAAGAGGTTAAAGTTAAGATTGATATTGGTTACCCAACAGGTGGAGGCTCAAGGCCGAGTGAATTTATTGTTACGGCTGTAATTGATGGTAAACCTATGCCCCGTAAAATCTTTAATCAGTGAGATCAAAAATGAATATTGAAGACAATTACAAAAAAATTGTGGGAGCAATATTAGAGTCTATTTCAAAATCAAGTTGGGATAATGTAG
>JANLZY010000340.1:0-7704 GCA_031359365.1 Methylotenera sp.
CCCACGCCATTGATGGTTTCAAATTTCTTTTTTAGCACATTGCTGGCGTATAAATTGAGCTGCTGTATGGTGCGATCACCACTTAATGCCAGCCAAATGACTGGTGAAGCATTAGAATCAACTTTTTGTACTACAGGTGGGTCAGTGTCGGTTGGTAAGCGGCGTACTACTTGATTTACTTTGGATTGCACCTCGTTGTAAGCCACATCAATATTTTTACTCAGTGCAAAAGTAATGCTGATGCTGGAGACCCCTGGCGACGAGGCGGACTGAATATGCTCAATACCCGGCGTAGTGTTAATGGCAGATTCAATGACACTAGTAATGCTGGTATCAATCACGTCAGGATTAGCGCCGCGTAAAGTGGTATTGACCGTGATAACAGGAAAATCAATCGATGGTACCCGGTCTACACCAATGCGCTGGTAGGCGATGATGCCGAACAGAATAATCACGCCAGAGACCATCCAAGCGAGAACGTGGCGTTTAATGGATAGTTCAGGCAATGTCATGTGCTATTTACTTTGGCTTTAAGCGTTACGGTGCGGTTTTTTTACTAGGTTGATTGGCTGCTTTATTTGTACCTGCTGAGGAGTCAGCAATTTTAATGGCAGTATCATCAGTTAAAAATCCAGCGCCATCAACAACGATGGTGTCATTTTCATTCACACCACTGACCAGCTCGACTAAGCCGTTTTGATGTGAGCCTGTTTTCACAACGGCCTGATAGGCTTTGTTATTACGCACTACATAAACGACTTCACCAGCAGGGCGCAGCACCACGCTTTGCTCAGGTACCATCATCGCAGCAGCTTGTTCACCTAAAACAACGGTTCCGGTCACGCTGGCACCAGGCTGCCAATCTGGCGAGCCTAATATGTCAGCAATCACATCTACGGTACGGCTACCTTCAACTATCATTGGTTTTAAATCGTGAATTGTACTTTTAACGACAGTTTCACTGGTTGGTGAGGTGAGGCGTACTTCTAAACCGGGTTTGAGTTTTGCTGCGATGTATTCAGGAAAAGGCAGGTGTGCACGCAAGTGCTGCTTAGAAACGATCATTACAATCGGGTCGCCCACTTTTACAAACTCACCGTCATCAACCAATTTTTTTTCAACATTACCATTGGCTGGTGCATAGATTTTGGTTTTACTGCTGCTGTGGTTAATACTGCCAACACGGGCTTTAGCCCCGACTAGTTGTTCTTTCAATACATTTCGTTGTGCCACGTCATTATCAACGGCATTTTGTGAGATAAATTTCTTATTCACTAAAGCTTGATTGCGCTCAACGGTTTTGACTTGGTTCGTTAATAACGCTTCAATACGCGCCACTTCAGCCTGTGCTTCGTTACGTTGCATACCGAAATCTGAGGCATCTAACGTAGCGATAAGCTGACCTTGCTTAACCGCTTCACCAGTATTCACATGAATTTTAATGACACGGGCAGCGACTTCAGCCGAAAGCGTTGGATTAGTTAATCCTTCAATTGTACCAATCGCTTCCTCGCTGGTTTCAACGGCTTGTTTTTTAACTTGAGTGACCGTTACCAATGTTGGTTTTGCGCTTTTTTTGTCGGCTTCTGTTTTGTCAGATGCAGCATCTTTAGCGCCACATGCAATCATTAAGGTAGAAAATAATATGATAAAGAAAAATCTGATGTTTTTTTGCATATTTTTAGGAAGTAATCATTTCTTAATTTAGATTCTAATTTTTATGTATTTTACCTACTTGAGACCAATCAAAATATGGTCCAGGATCTGTTTTGCGAATAGGTGCAATGTCAGAATGTCCCACTATAGCCTGAATTGGGTAAACGCTAATCAGGCTTGCTATCAATTTTTTGAGTGTATGGTACTGCACTGGCTCAAATGCTTCAAAGTCTGAACCTTCAAGCTCTATTCCGACCGAGAAATCGTTGCAACGTTCCCGACCATTCCAATTTGACACACCTGCGTGCCAAGCACGGTCTAGGCAAGACACAAACTGTATAAGATCGCCATCACGTCGAATGAGAAAATGCGACGATACTTTGCGAGTGTAGATTTCCGCGTAGTAAGGATGTTCATTCGGATTAAGGCAATTAGTAAACAACTCAATAATGCCGTTACCACCATACTGGCTGGGCGGCAGACTAATGTTGTGGATGACAATTAAACTGATTTCATTTTCAGGTCTAATATCAAAGTTAGGCGATGCGATATATTGCGCATTAGTCGCCATGCCAGCTTCATTGAGAGCATAAGATTTCATAATGGTTAATTTTATGCGAAATTTAGATGTAAATTGCAGTATTCCGATAAAATGACGGCATAAACAAATATTTACTCCAAATTTTGCAATAGTTAGGGAAAAATCAGATGGTATTTTTAGAGTTATTCGTCATGCTGATCGTGATTTTAATCGCAGCAGAAGTCTTTACCAACGCGCTTGAACACTTGGGTGAAAAGCTTGGTATTTCTGAAGGCGTGACTGGCTCTATCTTTGCTGCGGTTGGCACAGCGTTGCCTGAAACCATGGTGCCCTTACTCGCTTTGTTGGCTGGTACGCAAAATGTCGCGACTAACGAAGAAATTGGCGTAGGTTCAATTCTAGGCGCGCCTTTGATGCTAGCTACTTTATCCATTTCACTCATGGCGATTTCGGTTTGGAAGCGTCGCGGTACGCAGGGGCACTTAAGACCAGAGCGTACTGGCTTAACACGTGACCTTAACTTTTTTATTGCCGCATTTACCTTTGCAGCAGTTGCCATGTACGTGCCTCACACCTTAACAACGGTGCGCTATGGCTTGGGTGCTTGCATGGTTTTGATTTATGTTATTTACGTGATGATGACGATTAATGCTTCAAAAGCCTTGGTGGAAGACGGTCACGCCACCGAAGCGGGTGGTGATATGTTCTTATGTAAAACTGGTTTGCCAAATAATATGGTAGTGATTGTTATTCAGTTGTTGTTAGGTCTGGGTTTGTTGATTGCTGGTGCTAAAGGCTTTATTCACGGTGTTGAAGCAGCCGCTCACATCATGGGTATTTCAGCATTGTTAC
This sequence comes from Methylotenera sp., assembly GCA_031359365.1. Taxonomy (GTDB): domain Bacteria; phylum Pseudomonadota; class Gammaproteobacteria; order Burkholderiales; family Methylophilaceae; genus Methylotenera. Next base: position 3,050 of record JANLZY010000340.1, read on the forward strand.
TGTCTTTACTGATTATTCCGATTGCTACCGAATTGCCTGAAAAAGTGAACAGTATTTTATGGATACGCAAAGGCAAAGATACTTTAGCATTCGGTAATATTACTGGCGCCATGGTATTTCAAGGTACTTTGCTACCGGCGATTGGTATTATGTTAACGCCGTGGGAACCGCGCAAAGAAGTGGTGCTGGGTATTGCTATCACTTTGCTTGCGTCAATCTGGTTGCGCTATTTAGTGGCAAAAGGCGGCATCAGAGTTTGGCATTTGCTGGTGAATGGTGCGATGTATGTGACTTATTTGGTGCTAGTGTTAAGTTAAAAGTATTAGCCTAACTGCTTATTAGAATGATGCCTAGTTAGACTGACGTTTAATTAGGCATCATCGTTTTCAAAGTCTGGGTCTAAATCACTTTCTTTAGCCAAGCCCAGCTTCGATAATCTGTAACGTAAGGTGCGAAAGCTAACGCCGAGCAACTTCGCCGCGGCTGTTTTGTTGTTATTAGTTTTCTCTAAGGCTTTAACAATCGCTTTTTTCTCAACATCTTCAAGATAGTCAGATAGATTAAGTTCTAGCGGTTTTTCGCCATTAAGCGTTGAGCTCTTCTGTGAATTCAATTCTGAACCGGTAGGGTGGCTATTTCCATAACTTAAATCCTCAATCGTAATCATTTGGCCGTCACTCATGGCCAAAGCACGTTCCAGCATGTTTTCTAACTCGCGCACATTGCCAGGAAACTGCATTTTTGAGATATAGGCCTGCGCGTCGCTCTCCAGTTCGGGCATACTGATTTTTTGGTAGGCGCACAGTTTGGCGAGTAATAAGTTAGCCAGCAAAGGAATATCAGTTGGACGGTCGCGCAAAGAAGGCATTTTAAGTTGAATTACGTTTAGGCGGTAATACAAATCTTGTCTGAACAAACCTGCGTCCATCATTTCGGCTAGGTTTTTGTGAGTTGCACTGATAATGCGCACATCCACGGCTTCTTCATTGGTGCCGCCTACCATGCGCACTTTTTTCTCCTGAATCGCACGCAGAAGTTTAACCTGCATCGCGAGTGGTAAATCAGCGACTTCATCTAAAAATAAGGTGCCGCCGTTTGCCGCTTGAAACATACCTTCTTTATCTTGGTTCGCACCAGTAAAGGAACCTTTTTTGTAGCCGAAAAATTCGCTTTCCATCAAGTTTTCTGGAATCGCCCCGCAGTTCACGGCAATAAAGGCACCGTCACCCCTAGAGCTGTTCTTGTGTATGAGTTTGGCCGCAAGCTCTTTACCACTTCCAGATTCGCCACTGATGTAAACTGGCGCTTGGCTACGCGCAAGCTTAGTAATCATCGCACGTACATGCACCATAGGCTCAGAATCACCTATCATTTCAAGTGCATCACCTTTGCTGGCGCTGGCTTGCGATGTCAGCTTGAGGGCGAACTCGATCACTGGGCGTAACTGCTTGAGTGAAATAGGCTTGCTTAGATAATCAAAGGCACCTGCTTTGAGTGCAGATACCGCATTTTCAGCACTGGCATGCGCGGTGATGACTGCAACTGGTAAACCTGGGTGAAATTCACTAATATAATTGACTAAATCCAATCCGGTCCCGCCCGGCATTTGCATATCAGTTAAGCACAGTGCGTATTGGCGTTGATTGAGTAAAGACTTGGCTTCTTGAATATTACTCGCGCTATAAGTGTCAATATCCATGCGCTCTAGCGTCATTGTGAGTAATTCACGAATATCAGTTTCATCGTCGACGATTAAGCAGGTAAGTTTTTGAGTCATGCGTTATTATGCCTTCTTTAGCTGCAAAATAAAGACACTGCCGTTGGCTAACGCTTGATATTTCAGTTTTGCGCCATTGGCTTCAGCTAACTCACGTGAAATATAAAGCCCTAAACCATTTCCAGTAACTTTAGTGGTAAAAAACGGCTCGAATAATCTAGATTGATCCTGTTCGGCTACGCCCTCACCATCATCAATCATTTGGATGCTTAAACCTGATTTACTAAATTCAGAACAAATGATTTTTAGGCTATCTGCTTGTTTTTGACTATGCTCCCAGCCATTTTTACATAAATTCCATAAAATTTGCGTTAGATGGCGTTTGTCAAAAGAGACTGTTTTTTGTGATAGATTATCCAGCTGAAAATGTGTGCTCGGTACCTTCTCCACTGCGCAAAATTGCGCATGGAAGCTGCTGAGGAAATCACTTATTTCAAAGAGCTCCTGCTGCGTGCGATCGCGTCTATTCAATTCAAGCACATCTTTGATAATTTGATCGATACGCCCAATGTTATCAGCCACAATTTCTAGTAGTCGTTCAGTCGATTTAGAGTTACTTTCATCTTCTTGAAGTAGTTGGTTTGCATGACTAATTGCGCTTAATGGGTTGCGAATTTCATGTGCGATATTGGCAGTTAATCTGCCTAGCGCCGCCAGTTTAGCTTGTTGTGCAGCCGTTTGAATTTGGCTCAAATCTTGAATGAAGATTACCGCGCCAGCATTTCTGTCTGATAAAGGCGAATCCTGCTGTTGATTGATAGGCATAAACCTGAGCTTTAACTCACGGTTGCTGATGGAAATATTCGAGTTGTTTTTTTCATCTGCACCATTGACCCAATCATTAAACATTGTCGCAATCTCAGGCGCTTGCTTAGTTAATGTGAAATTAGCCTCGCTATTTTGAGCTAAGGAAAGTAGTGCGGTGGCTTGTAAATTGTTATGACGAATATTTAAATTTTCATCCACCACAATCACGCCATCTTGCATCTCTTGTGTAATGAGACCGTTTACTTGCGACAAGTTTTCAATATCAATACCGCGTGCAGAAGCAAGCGCCTCACTATGCTGCATACGTTTCGCTAAACTATAAGCCAGCCATGCCGTCGCAAAGCAACTTAAGCCTAGCATCACTGGCTGTGTGTAGGTGGCCGCAGATAAGTTTTCTAATAATATCCGGTAGCTTTGTTCGAGCAACAGGCCAATAGTAGCGATAGCGGCATAGAATAAAGCTAATCGACCATTGCTAGCTAAGCTGGCGATAACGATGACAATGACAAGTAAAAGCCCCAAACCGCTAGTGATGCCGCCAGCAGCAAACATGAACAAAATAATAAATACAATATCGGCCGTGATTTGAAGTGGTAGCGAAAGTCGATACACATCAGACTTGAGTGGGCTGATTAGTAAAATGAAGATGCTAAAGATAAAGTAAGCAATCGACAGCTTGAAGGTGAGTATGGCATAGCCACCTTGCCATATAGAGTCCTTACCCAGATAAAGGTAAGAGACGATAAAAACTAAACTTAAAACAAAACGAAATATGTTGAGTATGTTGATTGCATGGCGCTGTAACGACAGGTCGATAGAGTCTGCAAGGCTTTGTTTGACCTTAGAATGTTGTACTTCAGAATTTAATTCGTTAGGGTTCAATTTAAATAGAGGCAGTGATTGTGAATTATTTAGGGAGGTGTGCTTTGCTGCAGTAAAACTCACCATTGACCAGAAACGCTTCTGACCTCGGTAAATGTACCGCACATGAAGCGCATTGCACCATGTTTTCTATTTCCTGCTCTTTTGCAGGCGCGTCTTTCTTGACGTTTTTATCGTCGTTTTTTGTGCCAACCTTGCTACGCTTAAAAGCTACGATCAGTAAGTAAATGATTACGCCAAAAAAAATCAGTCGCCACATAAGATTTTGCACCTGTTAAATAATTGATATGATTGTAACCAAAGCTTGGTCTAGTTCAAAATGTAAACCTGATATACTTTCGTTAATGACTGCGTTAACAATTTATAATAAATCCATCCACCATAAGCGCAATGGCAACAACTAAAGAACTTTCAGATTTTCTTGCGTCGGTAGAGCGCCGTGCTTTTAAGCAGACGGCTTATGCCGTGCGCGATGATCATGCCGCGCTAGATATTGTACAAGATGCGATGATGAAGCTTGCGGAAAAATATGGTAATAAACCTGCGGCAGAGTTGCCTATGCTGTTTCAACGCATTTTGCAAAATACTATGCGAGATTTTTGGCGCAGGCAAAAAGTTAGAAATTTATGGACAACTTTATTATCTTCATTTGGCAGCAATGAAGATGGTGAAGAGCGTGATCCATTAGAAACGATAGATGTAGAAGATGATAGCGATGAGCCCGCAGCACAGCTGGAACGCAGCCAAACTATCAAGCTAATAGAAGCTGCTTTAGAAAAACTACCTGCGCGTCAACGAGAAGCCTTTGTGCTGCGTTATTGGGAAGAGATGGATGTTGCTGAAACGGCAAAAGTCATGGGTTGCTCAGACGGAAGCGTTAAAACGCACTGTTCTCGGGCCGTTCACTCATTGGCGATAGAATTGAAGAAACAAGGTCTAGAAAAATTAGGTCTATCAAGTTTAATGTTAACCAGCGAAGGCTCAAAAGGCTAGGAGGTGAGCTATGGATACTCAAAAAGATATGCAAAATAGTCAAGTAAATGAAAAGCTAGTGAATGCCAATCTAATAGAAGATGAGCAGGTAGCTAAACTCGCGGCAAACTTGCTGAATGATAACTCACAACATTTGAATGCGGTTACTTTACAGCGCTTATCAGAAGCACGTGAGTTGGCGGTCAGTAAATTAGAGGCCAGCCAAGGCGTCAATCAAAGTGGTCATGTTTTGCAA
>JANLZY010000347.1:0-3719 GCA_031359365.1 Methylotenera sp.
GTGCGCGCACTTAATGCAGCTGGTTTTAAAATTACCAGCATTACCGATGTGACGCCAGTGCCACACAATGGCTGCCGTCCACCTAAAAAACGCCGCATTTAAGCTGAGCTTATAGCTCGCTTTAGTAGAGATAACAGGAGAATCACTTGGCTAGAAATTTAGACCCAAAATGTCGTCAGTGTCGTCGTGAAGGCGAAAAGCTTTTTCTAAAAGCTGAAAAATGTTTCACTGACAAATGTGCAATTGAAAAACGTAACTTCCCACCAGGTCAGCATGGTCAGCGTCGTAACCAACGTTTATCAGACTATGGTGTTCAACTACGTGAAAAACAAAAAGTACGTCGTACTTACGGTGTGCTAGAAGCACAATTCCGTAGCTACTATGCTGAAGCTGATCGCCAAAAAGGTATTACAGGTGAAAACTTGTTACAACTTTTAGAGTGCCGTTTAGATAACGTAACTTATCGTATGGGCCTTGGCGGTTCACGTACTGAAGCGCGTCAAATTGTGCGTCACAACAGTATTTTAGTGAATGGCCGTCGTGTAAATATTCCTTCATACCAAGTTAAAGCGGGTGATGTAGTGAGTGTTGCTGAGGCTTCTAAAACGCAATTGCGTATTAAAAGTGCACTTGAAGCAGCTGAACAACGTGGCTTCCCAGCTTGGATAGAAGTAGATGTTAAAGCCTTGAAAGGTACATTTAAAGCTAAGCCTATGCGTGATGAGTTACCAGCAACAATCAATGAATCATTGGTGGTTGAGCTTTACTCTAAATAACTTATACGTGAGCTAGCTTGGCTAGTTTACGTAGATTATTGCCTAGGTGAAATTTAATTACTCAGTAATAATCTTAAAAAATTAAAAGGTATCACTATGCAAAACAGTCCTACCGAATACTTAAAACCGCGTGTTGTTGATGTAGAAGTGTTATCGCCACTACGTGCACGTGTAACGTTAGAACCAATGGAACGTGGCTTTGGCTATACTTTAGGTAATGCTTTACGTCGTGTTTTATTATCTTCCATCCCTGGCTTTGCAATTACTGAAGTCAAGATTGATGGCGTAGTGCATGAGTATTCAACTTTAGATGGCGTTCAAGAAGATGTAGTCGATATCTTACTCAATCTTAAAGGCGTGGCATTAAAATTAAATACTAAATCAGAAACAATTTTAGTATTAAATAAATCTGTTGAAGGTGTTGTTACAGCAGGTGATTTTGAAACAGGTCATGATGCTGAAATCGTTAATCCTGATCATGTGATTGCTCACCTTACAAAAGGTGGTAAGCTGAATTTAGAAGTTAAAGTAACAATGGGTCGTGGTTATCAACCGGTACCAGCGCGTCAAAAAGCAAATGAAGAAGACCGTGTTTTAGGTTTCATAATGGTTGACGCTTCATTCAGCCCAATCAATAAAGTGAGCTATCAAGTTGAAAGCGCACGTGTTGAGCAACGTACTGACTTAGATAAGTTGGTAATGGATGTTGAAACTAACGGCGTAATTGAACCAGAACAAGCTATTCGTGATGCTGCGCGTATCTTAATGGGTCAGTTGTCTGTATTTGCTGACTTAGAAGGCGCGCCAAGTGAAGTTGAAGTGAAATCTGCACCGCAGGTTGATCCGATTTTATTGCGCCCAGTAGATGATTTGGAATTAACTGTTCGTTCAGCAAATTGCTTAAAAGCTGAAAATATATTCTACATCGGTGATTTGATTCAACGTACTGAGAATGAGCTGTTAAAAGCGCCTAACTTAGGTCGTAAATCATTGAATGAGATTAAAGATGTACTCGCAACTCGCGGCCTAACATTAGGCATGAAACTAGAAAACTGGCCACCAGTTGGGCTTGAAAAAGCTTAATAGTCCAGCATAAATAAAGAAACTTTAAGGAATTACTATGCGTCACGGTAATAGCAATCGTAAATTAAATCGTACAAGCAGCCATCGTGCAGCTATGTTCCGCAATATGACAGCATCATTGCTACGTCATGAAGTGATTAAAACAACTTTGCCAAAAGCAAAAGAGTTGCGTAAATTTGCAGAACCTTTAATCACATTAGGTAAAACACCTACTTTAGCCAATCGTCGTTTAGCGTTTAGTCGCTTGCGTGATCGTGATATTGTTGGTAAATTATTTGGTGAATTAGGTCCACGTTACCTTGCACGTAATGGTGGTTACTTACGTGTGCTTAAATGTGGTTTCCGTAACGGCGACAACGCACCAATGGCTTTAGTTGAGTTAGTTGATCGCCCTGATACAGGTGCAGATGTAGTAGTTGCAGATTAACTTCTGTCGTTATTGATTTTCCAGTAAAAAAGCCAGCTTCAGCTGGCTTTTTGCTTATGTGGATATAGCTATTCATTTAGAGCTTAATTTCAGTATCTCTTAGTAGTAACTTAATGTCATCTTCATTAAATGGCCAGCAAATTTCAATATCAGTATCTAGTCTTTTTAATACTGGGATTTTGATTTCATACAGCTCGTAAAGGATTGCATGATCCGTTATTTCAATAGATTCCCAATGGAGTTCTTGTTCAAGAGCTACTTCTAATAGCAAAGCCTTTGCCTGCTCACATAAATGACAGTGCGAAGTTGAGTAAAGAATAAGTTTTATAATCATTAATGCAATTCCATTTAACTATAGAAAGTTTAATGGTAAATATTATCATTGATTAGATTTCTACTGATTTTGTAGTGAATAATTCAGCATCAGTATGTAAAGTATTTGTGCAGCCTATTGTTGGTGCATTATTTGTATTTGCGGCTAATTGAATTGCTGCGTGTTAGAATTGGGGTTAATTGTTAGTAATCGATATGAATTAAAGGCAACTCAAATGAGTGAATTCGAAAGCATTCAAGAATCACGTGCTAAAGTCAAAAGCATGATAGAGAGACATAAACTTGTTGAAGACTTAGTGCATCGTCAAGACATGCAACGTCATGACCTAGTTGAGGGCATGGTGCACCAAAACAACCTATCAGAGCTGCGTCGACTTTTAGAAAAACTCGAAACCCAAGCAATAGCAAGCATACTGGAGTCATTATCTACCGATGATTGTAAGGTCATTTGGCCGCTTGTAGGTGAGGAGCGTAAAGAGGAAATTTTGTTGGTTGTCTCCGATTCTGTTCGCGTGGAATTAGTCTCTGAGCCTAAGCCTACCAACCAGAGTATGGTGATCCGTGTATTTGATTTGCACGAAGGGAAGTTGAGACAGATTCCAATTTATAACAGGGAAGACTTGGTGCAGGCCAAGCCTATATGGGTTGACCTTGTGACGCCTGAAGATGAGCAGTTAGCATGGGCCAAGGAAATCTTTGGCGTTAATCTGCCTAACCCTAAAGAGTTAACGGATTTGGAAACCAGTGCGCGCTTTTATGAAGAGGAGAACGGAGAGGTTCATTTGCATTCTGCGTTCTTGCTGGAGCGTGAAAATGAGTCGCGAAATGTTGCGGTTGCATTCATCCTTAATAAAGGTACGCTCTTTTCGGTACGGAGTGAGGAGCTTCCTGTATTTCGCTTACAGCGATTGAGAGCGCGTGCTCAGGCGGGTTATGTTTCTGAAGCTAAAGATGTGTTACTGGATCTTTACGCTGCCGATGTTGAGTACTCAGCAAATGCCTTAGAGGATGAGTATGTGCGTCTGGAAGAAGTTGGTCGACAAGTATTTAGATCGCACATGACCAATGAGCAGGCAGCTAAAATCCTGACTGATATTTCT
>JANLZY010000356.1:0-2362 GCA_031359365.1 Methylotenera sp.
GTTTCAAGAGAATCAACAGCGTGTCGCATTGGTAGTAGATGAGTACGGCGAATTTAAAGGCTTAGTGACGCTAGAAGACATTTTAGAAGAAGTGATTGGTGACTTTACGACACAATCCCCTTCACGGCTTGGTAGTTACCGCAAAGAGGCCGATGGCAGCTGGCTAGTAGATGGCAGCAGCACGCTGCGTGACCTAAACAAAAAACTGAATTTAAACCTACCCCTTGATGGTCCGCGGACATTAAATGGCTTAGTCATAGAATATTTTGAAGACATTCCAGAACCAAATACCAGTTTCAAAATTGGCACCCACACCCTAGAAATCGTACAAACTCAAGATCGCATCGTCAAAAGCGTCAAAATATTTCCATAAGCGAATATTCAGTAAAGACGTAATTATTCGTAAATTCACATAACCCTATTCAAATTGGGCTTGAATTTTTCACAGGTTAGCTCAAAATAGATTCATATGGCTAACCCAAAAAACAATGCTTTACCCAGCGACAACAATACGGCACTTAAACCTGAAGTTGCAAAACCGAAATTGCCCCCCATGTTTAAGGTATTGCTGTTAAATGATGATTACACGCCTATGGAATTTGTCGTGGAGTGTATAGAACGTTTTTTTAACAAAAGCCGTGAACAAGCGACGCAAATTATGCTCAAAGTACATACAGAGGGCTTAGCAGTATGTGGGGTATACCCGCAAGATATTGCAGAAACAAAGATGAATCAAGTACTTAGCTATGCAAGAGATCAGCAACATCCTTTGCAGTGTGTAACAGAACCAGCTTAGCATCTGTTTTTATGCTAAACACTGATGAGCGAATAAATGTGAATCAGCGTTGAAACTGCAATATTGAAATATTGAATTTAAATTTAGAGGGTTATGAAATGATTGCTCAAGAGTTAGAAGTTAGCCTTCACATGGCATTTATGGACGCTAGACAAAAGCGTCATGAGCTCATTACAGTTGAGCATTTACTACTTGCCATGATAGACAACCCAACCGCAGCCGAAGTGATGCGGGCATGCGGTGCGAAATTAGAGGTATTACGCACCGAGCTAAACCAATATATCGAAGAGCATACGCCAACAGTGGGTGGTCAAGAAGATGTTGATACACAACCTACATTAGGCTTTCAACGCGTGATTCAACGTGCGATGTTGCATGTGCAGTCTTCTGGTAAAAAAGAAGTAACGGGCGCCAACGTACTGGTCGCGATCTTTGGTGAAAAAGATTCCCATGCAGTATTTTTCTTGCATCAACAAGGCGTAACACGTTTAGACGTGGTGAATTTCATTTCACATGGTGTATCAAAAATTGGTGAAACCGCTAAACCTGAAGGTGCAGATACAGAAGCTGATGTTGAAGCTTCTCCAGCTGGAGCACTTGAAAACTATACACTCAACTTAAATCTGCAAGTGGCTGCTGGCAAAATTGACCCGCTCATTGGACGCGGCCCAGAACTCGAACGAGTTGTGCAAACGCTATGCCGCCGCCGTAAAAATAACCCGCTATTAGTCGGTGAGGCAGGTGTAGGTAAAACTGCGATTGCTGAAGGTTTAGCGCGTCGTATCGTGGAAAAAGATATTCCTGAAGTATTAGCCAATGCCACTGTTTACTCGCTCGACATGGGCGCATTGCTGGCTGGTACAAAATACCGTGGTGACTTTGAACAGCGCTTAAAAGCGGTAATGAAACAGCTTGCTGAAAATCCAGATGCGATTTTATTCATTGACGAGATTCATACCTTGATAGGCGCAGGTTCAGCCAGTGGTGGCACGTTAGATGCTAGCAATTTGTTAAAACCAGCGTTATCAAACGGTACGCTCAAATGCATAGGCGCAACGACTTACCAAGAATATCGTGGTATTTTTGAAAAAGATCATGCGCTATCACGTCGCTTCCAAAAGGTCGATGTGACTGAACCTAGCGTGGCTGAAACCATTGAAATTTTGAAAGGTTTGAAATCAAGATTCGAAGAGCATCACGGAGTGAAATACTCAGCGTCTGCGCTAACAACAGCAGCAGAACTTTCTGCTAAATACATTAATGACCGCCATTTGCCAGATAAAGCAATTGACGTGATTGATGAAGCTGGTGCTGCGCAGCGTATCTTGCCAAAATCTAAACAGAAAAAAGTCATTGGTAACAAAGAGATTGAAGACATTGTTGCCAAAATCGCGCGCATTCCGCCTAAAAATATTTCAGCGGATGACAGAAGTGCGCTTAAAACATTAGAGCGTGATTTAAAGGCTGTAGTATTTGGTCAAGACAATGCCATTGAAGCACTCACATCTGCCGTTAAAATGGCGCGTAGTGGCTTAGGTGGTAACAATAAACCGATTGGTAGTTTTC
>JANLZY010000365.1:0-2634 GCA_031359365.1 Methylotenera sp.
GAAATGAACCGTGTTGGCATGATGGTGGATTTATCTCACGTGGGCGGCAACACTTCTACCGAGGCAATTTTAGCCTCTAAAAAACCCGTTTGTTACTCACATTGCTTACCTACAGGCTTAAAAGAACATCCACGTAATAAAAATGACGAGCAATTAAAATTCATTGCCGACCACGGCGGTTTTATTGGCGTCACGATGTTTCCACCGTTTTTAAAGCGTGGCAGCAACGCCACTGTTGACGACTATGTTGAAGCATTTGATTATATTATTAACTTAGTTGGAGATGACTGTGTAGGAATAGGCACCGACTTTACACAAGGTTATGGCAAGCCGTTTTTTGAATGGTTGACGCATGACAAAGGCCGTCACCGCCGTTTAACGGATTTTGGCACGGTAATTAACCCTGAAGGCTTTCGTACCATTGGTGATTTTCCTAACTTATCCGAAGCCATGGAACGCGCAGGTTGGCATGAAAGCCGTATTCGTAAAGTATTAGGCGAAAATTGGTTACGTGTGTTTGGTGAAGTTTGGGTGAAATAAATCGCACCAAAAAAACTGTCAAAGAACATATCAATAATAACTAAAAGAATCTAGGAGATAAAAATGCAACCACTAGTCCCCATTGATGTAGATGAAGAAACAGGCGTCTGGACTACGGATGGTTTACCCATGCTGTATGTACCACGACACTTTTTTACCAATAACCACTTAGCGGTAGAAGATGCACTTGGTGTGCAAGCGTACGCCAAAATTCTGTATGACGCGGGTTATAAATCAGCTTATTTTTGGTGTGAGAATGAAGCTAAAAAACACCAATTAACGGGCATGGCAGTTTTTGACCATTATCTAAAACGCTTATCTCAACGTGGTTGGGGCTTGTTTAGTTTTGCTTCGGTGGATGCAACCACAGGCCATGCAGAAATTAAGCTGGAATATTCTTCATTTGTACTCGCACAACCTGATAAACCTGGCAAGCTTTGTTATATGTTCTCAGGCTGGTTTGCAGGTGCCATGGATTGGGTAACGCAAGAAAAAGGCCATGCAGCCCATACTAATTGCGGTGAAGCGAATTGCGGTGAAGTGAGTCGTGCAGAAACCTATTGCACTGAATCGCAATGTGGTGGCAGTGGTCACAGTCACTGCCTATTCACCGTCACGCCATTAGCTAAACAAGCATAAATCTGCCAAATTGGAACCACCATGCGCTACCCTCACCTTTTTTCACCATTTACGCTCAATAAGTTAACCCTTAGAAACCGTATTGTCAGCACTGCGCACGCTGAAGTATATGCAGAACCTGGAGGCTTACCCGGTGAACGCTACATTCGTTACTATGAAGAAAAAGCCAAAGGTGGTTTAGCATTGGCTATTTGCGGTGGCTCAAGCCCAGTATCGATTGATAGTCCGCAAGGCTGGTGGAAATCGGTGAATTTATCCACTGATAAAATTATTGAACCCCTGTCTAATTTAGCTGATGCCATGCACAAACATGGCGCTAAAATTATGATTCAGGCCACGCACATGGGGCGCCGTTCTGCCTATTATGGTGAGCATTGGCCGCATTTAGTGACCCCAAGTGGTGTCCGCGAGCCCGTGCATCGTGGTAATGCCAAAACCATAGAACCTGAAGAAATTCGCCGCATTATTAAAGACTTTGCCTTAGCGGCTAAGCGTGTACAAGCCGCAGGTATGGATGGTATTGAAATATCTGCCGCGCATCAGCACTTAATAGACCAATTTTGGAGTCCGCGCAGTAACTTTCGTACCGATGAATTTGGTGGCAGCTTAATAAACCGTATGCGCTTTGGCGTTGAAGTGCTGACTGCGGTGCGTGAAGCGGTAGGCACAGACTTTTGTGTAGGCATGCGGATGTGTGGCGATGAGTTTCATGAAGATGGTTTAGACCATGAAACTTTAAAAGAAATTGCGCAATATATGTCTGAAACGGGGCTGATTGATTTTATCAGCGTAGTGGGTTCTGGCGCTGATACCCATAACACCATTGCCAACTGTATGCCGCCGATGGCGCTACCACCAGAACCGTTTGTACATTTAGCCGCAGGCATTAAATCTGTGATTAAAATTCCGCTGATGCATGCACAAAGTATTCGCGATGCAACACAGGCGGAACGTATTCTTGAAAATGGCTGGGTGGATTTAGTCGGCATGACGCGTGCGCACTTAGCTGACCCGCATATCGTCAACAAAGTACGTGATGGTCGTGAAGATGAAATCAAACAGTGTGTTGGTGCCAATTACTGTATTGACCGCCAATATCTTGGGCAAGACGTGTTGTGCATACAAAATGCCGCCACCTCGCGTGAGGCAACCATGCCGCATATTATTACAAAAAGCACAGGGCCAAAACGCAAAGTAGTTGTGATTGGTGCTGGGCCAGCGGGGCTAGAAGCTGCACGTGTTTCTGCAGAACGTGGCCATGATGTGGTGTTATTTGAGCGAAATAACAGTGTAGGTGGTCAAGTTAATTTAGCCTCAAAAGTCCCTCAGCGCGAGCAAATGGCAGGCATCATCCGTTGGTTTGACATGGAAACCAAGCGCTTAGGCATAGACCGCAGATTGGGCGTTGATGCGACTGCCGCAAAGATACTTGCAGAAAAACCAGATATATTGATA
>JANLZY010000398.1:0-6485 GCA_031359365.1 Methylotenera sp.
GGGGGGCGGTGTGCGGTTCTATGTCAGCCATGATGTTGAGCTCAGTGAATTTGCAATGATATTTATTGCATTAGCAGTTTAATCGAATCCCAAGCGCGTCCCAAAATGCCCGCGCCATCAATAGACTTTGCGGCCACTAAACTGCGCTCTTCTATTACTTTGCCATTGAGTGTGAATTTCACACTGCCTATCACTTGGCCTTTTTTAATAGGGGCAATCAGTGGTTGAGTACTAGACATCACCGCCTTAACGTTGGCGTAGTCACCTTTTGGAATGGTGACAAATAAATCATTAGCTACAGTTGAAGCTAATTGATTTTCAGTACCTTTCCATACTTTAAGCTGATTTATGCTTTGACCTTGTTTGTAGACTAATTTTGAATCAAAGTATTGAAAACCATAATTAAGCAGCTTTTGGCTTTCGCTTGCACGTGCTGAATCTGTTGGCGCGCCTAGCACCACAGAAATACGACGCGTACCATCACGTTTTGCTGATGCAATTAAACAATAGCCTGCAGTTTCGGTATGACCAGTTTTCATACCATCTACGTTTGGGTCTGACCATAGCAAGCGATTACGGTTTGGCTGGGTGATTTTGTTATAGGTATATTCTTTGACGGAGTATAAACGCTGATATTGGTCAGGGAAGTCACGTATCAGTGCCGTAGCAAGTGTTGCCAAATCATCAGCTGTAGTAAAGTGCTGAGCATCTGGTAAGCCAGTTGCATTCATATAATGAGTATTTTTCATGCCTAGTCGTGCGGCTTCTTTGTTCATCATATCTGCGAACTGTGGCTCAGTACCTGCAATACCTTCAGCCAGCGCGATAGAAGAATCATTGCCAGACTGAATAATCGTGCCGTGTAAAAGCTCGTCCACTGTCACAGGCTTATTAGGCTCAATAAACATTTTTGAGCCTTCAACTTTCCACGCCAATTCGCTCACAGGTAGTGTTTGTGTCAGCGATAGGTGACCATTTTTGAGCGCTTTAAAGGCTAAATATGCAGTCATGATTTTAGTCAGTGAGGCTGGCTCAATGCGCATGCTGCTATTTTGTGATGCGATGACATAATTGCTATTAAAATCTTTAAGTAAATAGGCTTTAACCGCTAGGTTTGGTGGCGGTGCAATTTGCGCACTTTCAGCCTGAGCTACAGAAGTGATAGCTAGTGCCGTAGTGCTAAGCACAAAGGCACATAAAAGATTTTTGAATGTGGTTGAAGTCAGTTTTTGCATGTAATTATGTTTTTATGATGAGGTTGATTAATTAGTGACGTGTGCGGCAATGTTTAATTGTCTGCGTATATTTGCAGCTGAAACATCGGCTTCAGATCTACTTGCATAGGGCCCAAGTTTTACGCGATACAGGCCGCTATTATACACGTTAGCTACCCCTACATTTTCGCCCAAATCCAAACTTTGGATTTTTTTCTGTAATAGATCGCCATTTGCTTCACTCTTGAAAGCGCCCGCCTGAACATAGAATTGTGAGTTTAGTGTGCTAGTAGCCGTTATTATAGGTGTTGCCGTTGGTGTTACTTTTATCGCGGTAGTTTGTGCAGCAGATGCGGTATTGCTTAGCGGTACGCTTTCAGACGATATATTTTGTGATGCGGCAGCCGTTTGCATTGATGGATCAGCCGGCATCTTTCGCAAAGCTTCTGGGCTGGTGTCTATCGTTTCCACTTCAACCAAACCGCTGCCTTGTTTAATTAAGCGTAATTGATAAGCCGCGGCATAAGATAAATCGATCAGTCGATCACGTTTAAACGGCCCTCTATCATTAATGCGCACTATAACAAAGCGACCATTCGCAGGGTTTGTGACTTTTGCATAGCTAGGAATCGGCAAAGTAGTATGTGCGGCAGTCATGGCATACATGTCATACACTTCACCTGTTGAGGTTTTTTTGCCATGAAAGCGCTTGCCATACCATGAGGCAACGCCTTGTTTTTTATACGGCACGTAACTAGTCATTGGCGTGTATTGCTGACCCAGTGCTGAATATGGCTTATTCGCACGCTTGTAAGGCTGTTCCGTTTTTAATGTGGCACTTGGAATGCTGTCTATATTTGCTGGTGCATTTTCACCTGGGCCATCATCTAAGTAATAGCCGCCTGAACCTGTTTTAGGCTCAGTTTTTATTGTGGATTCGTTGTTAGGTGCAGCTGGTGTTTGCTTTGCGGGAACAGAAGCTGTAGGTGTGTTCGGTGCTTTAGTCACTGATTTTAGCGGAGGGTTCTCTCCGCAAGCAGCCAACAGTAAAGTCATTACCAGAACTAACAGGCGAGAACGCATCAATTGATGGTTTGAGATATTGAAGTTCATTTAAGTGGCTACCAATTTTTTGTGTGTATGTATGCTCATTAAAATACCTAGGCTAAGGCATAGCGTTACCATGGAGGTTCCGCCATAGCTAATTAACGGTAATGGTACACCTACCACAGGCAAAATGCCGCTCACCATGCCCATATTAACAAATGCGTAGGTGAAAAAAGTCAGCGTGATACTGCCAGCCAATAACCTTGCAAAAGTGCTCTGCGCCTGTGAGGCGATGACTAAGCCACGTAAAATAATTAAAGTAAATAATAGTAGCAGCAATAAATTACCCAATAATCCGAACTCTTCACCGAAGACGGCAAAAATAAAGTCTGTAGTCCGCTCTGGTAAAAAATCTAGCTGTGCTTGCGTCCCATTTAGCCAGCCTTTACCTGCGGTGCCGCCCGAGCCAATCGCGATAATGGCTTGAATGGTATGGTAACCAGCGCCTAGTGGGTCTTGTGCAGGGTCTAGTAAAATTTCGATACGCTTGCGTTGATAGTCATGCAGCATCGACCAAAGAATAGGTGTAGATGCGGCAAATAGTACTGCGCTACCCAGCAGTAATTTCCAACTTAAACCCGCTAAAAATAATACGTAAAAGCCTGATGCGGTAATAAGCAATGCTGTGCCTAAGTCAGGTTGCTTCATAATCAGCGCGACAGGTACCAATAGTAATAAGCTCCCTATTGCAAAATCAGCCATCTTAGGTTTGCCTTCTTGTTTGGAGAAATACCAGGCAAGCATCATCGGCATGGCAATACGCATGATTTCAGAAGGTTGAATTTTAGTAAAACCTAGGTTAAGCCAGCGCTGTGCACCGTGGCTAATCGAGCCAAATAATGAGACTGCGACTAATAACAGTACGCCAAAAATATAAAGTGGAAGAGCAACCCGCTCAAGTTGATTGGGTGCAATATTGGCGGCCGCCCACATAAAGCTCAAGGCAACTACGATGTTAATCCCTTGTCCGTATATGCGAGCAACACTTTGCCCAGATGCGCTATACAACACGAATAAGCCGACCATTAATGTGAAAAATAGACACACCATGAGGAACGAATCGATGTGTTTAAGACATTGCTTTAACAGTTGACTAATCATGCAATTCTTCTTCTGGTACTGGTTGAGTTGCAGCTGCACTTAACGCATTATTAGGTGGTTTTGTAGGTGCTTTTTTATCATCCTTGGTTTGTTCAGGCACAGGTACTTTGCCTAATAGATAATAATCCATCACTTTTCTAGCGATTGGTCCCGCTGTGGTGCCACCATGATTACCATTCTCTACGATGACTGCTATTGCGATTGTCGGGTCCTCCGCCGGAGCGTAGGCAATAAATAAGGCGTGGTCACGATGGCGTTCATCAATGCTGCTGGCATTATATTTTGCATTTTGTTTGATGCCAATCACTTGAGCCGTACCTGTTTTTGCCGCTATTGAATATGGCGCATTCGCACCTACAGCCGCTGCGGTACCGCCGGGCTGCGTTACCGCAATCATGCCGCGTTTAACAATATCAATATTCTCAGGTTTGAGTGGAATGGTATCTTGCACGACCAATGGTACCGTTTGCGTTTCATTGGTAATAGTTTTTTGAATCTTAGCGACTAAATGCGGTTTCATTGCCACACCATTATTCGCCAATGTCGCCGTGGCCTGCGCTAATTGCAGTGGTGTCACTAAAGTATAGCCTTGGCCAATACCAACAATGACGGTTTCTCCTTGATACCAAGGCTGCTTAAAGCGCCGCATTTTCCATTCTGGCGTTGGTAACAGACCTTCATTTTCACCTTGAATGTCTATGCCAGTTTTCCTGCCAAAATTAAAATGACTGACAAAACTCGTTAATTTATCGATACCTAATTCCAACGCTAAGCCATAGAAAAAAGTGTCACAAGATATGGTGATGGCACGTTGCATGTCTACCATGCCGTGACCCGACGGTTTCCAGTCTCTATACTTATGAACGCTATTAGCTAAAGTAAAGTAACCAGGATCGCTGATGCTAAAAGGTGGAACACGTTTATCATTTTCTAGCCCAGCCATTGCCACAAATGGCTTGAATGTTGAACCCGGTGGATAAATGCCGCGTATAGGTCGATTGATCAGTGGCTTATCCAGGGAATCATTGAGTAGGCGCCAATTTTCCACATCAATGCCATCCACAAACATATTGGGGTCAAAAGTTGGCTGACTAACATAGCTGAGCACTTCGCCCGTTTTGGGGTTAATTGCAACTAATGCGCCACGATGTTCGCCAAAAGCGGTTTCAGCAATCTCCTGAATTTTGCTGTCAATCGTTAAAACTAGATTGCTTCCAGGTATAGGCGCTGTGCTTGATAATACGCGTACGGCTCGGCCATCGGCATCAATCTCAACTTGCTGAAAGCCTGTGGTGCCATGCAGTTGGCGCTCATAAAACTGCTCTATACCGCTCTTGCCTACATGGTCAGAACCTTTGTAATTGGACAGGTCACCATTCTTTTCAAGATTTTCTAAATCTTTATCATTGATACGTCCGATGTATCCCACCATATGCGCGCCTAGTTTGCCTAGTGGATAGTGTCTAAATAATCGCGACTTGATTTCCACCCCTGGGAACCGGTAGTGGTTAACTGCAAAACTTGCGGCTTCTACCTCATTTAAGTGTGTGCGAATCGGCACACTTTCAAAGTTGCGGCTTTCTTCGCGAAGTTTGTTAAAGCGTTTGCGGTCTAATGAGCTGACTTCCACCAACTTGCTGACTTCGGAAATGGTTTTTTCTAAATCATCTACCTTGGATGGCGTAATTTCTAGGGTGTAAACAAAAAAGTTATGGGCAAGTACCACGCCATTTTTATCAAGGATCAAACCACGGTTAGGCACAATCGGCACGAGTGAAATACGGTTGTTTTCAGCGAGCGTTTGATAGTGTTTGTACTGTTTGATTTGCAAGTATGAGAAACGTAGTGCCAACACGCTAAATAGCGCTATCACTACAAAAGCTGTGAAGCCCAACCTCAGCTTAAAGTAATATTGCTCATGCTGAAAATTCTTGAGTTCAGCACGCATAGTTAAATGCCAGCCATTAAAATATCAAGTTCCACGCGAGCGACCGCCCGTATTTAAGCCAAAAATGACTGCGACTCTCCATAATAAAACGCCCACAATACTTGGTAAGAAGTAACTCCAACCTAAAGCGTCTGCACCAGAGAAGGTTTTAATGATGAGCAACACGATTTGCGAAATCATCAGTAGTAAGAATACATAGAATAATTGCTGCGTATGGTTAAATAATACTAAGCGGCGCTGATAAGTTACCGCAAAAAATGCAGTAATGGTGTAAGCCAAGGCAAACTGACCAAATATTCCACCTGTGGCTAAATCTACAAAAAGACCTAGAAACCAAGCCGTGCCCACATTACATAAATTAGGTGCACGTATTAACCAAAAAATAATGACCAGCAATATAAAATCTGGACGTATTTTTAGTGCAAATCCAGACCATGGCAGCAGTAAAAATACAAATGCTAAAATTAGCGATAGGTAAAGAGTCTTGAGCTTACTCGGCGGCATGTGGCTTGCTCGTATTGTTGGGAGGTGTGATTGCAGACGGTTTAGTTACTGGTATTAACTGCGGCTTTCCAGGCTCAGCTTTAATCACAGCAGGTTTTTTTATTTCAGGTTTAGCTGTTACTGGTTTAACCGCTATGGTTTTATTTTCAGATTTTTTGATTTTTGCATCTGGCTTAATTGCGCTGATAATTTCCGTTTCAACAGGTTCTGCCATACGTGGGATGCTGACTAAAAGCACTTGTTTGTGGTTTTCTACGCCGCCAGTCGGTACGCAAATAATGCGTGCAAAGGGCGAATCAGGTGTAATTTCAATTTGTGAGACTGTTGCAACAGCAAGCCCCGCAGGATAAACGCCATCTATGCCTGATGTCACCAATTTGTCGCCACGTTGAATATCTACATTGGTCGGCAAGTACGGTAAATCCAAGGTGTTGTCGCGACCATGTCCAAATGCAATGGCCCGCAAACCGTTCCGTTCAACCTGTATAGGAATAGCTAATGATTTATCGGTAATGAGTGTGACTTCGCTGCTCAGCGGATAAATGCGCGTGACTTGACCAATTACGCCAGTCGAATCAACCACCGCTTCGCCAGCCACGATATTGTGTGTT
>JANLZY010000408.1:0-2927 GCA_031359365.1 Methylotenera sp.
GGCTATCTATGGCTATTCACTACTATTTCTTATGATTTTATCCAATAAAACTCGACGACCTCTTTATCACCCATGGCTTTTTCTATAATAGCGGCTAAATCTATATCCGCACCACGCGCTTTGAGCATTTCCAATGCATCACGATTTACCCGATAATCTTGGTCATCTTTGTTTTCTGCGGCTAACTCATCATTCAAAAACTTCAATTGGGCGTAGCTAATCTGGCCTAACCAACGATTATTGCTTTTATCTTTAAGCGTAATCATCTATTTCCTTACTTTTTATTATTTGAAATCAAATCGAAATAGACTGAAATCAGTCTATTTCTAATGATATTTACTTATACTAATTACTTAGCAATATGTTGCACCAAGCGCATCAAGTTGCAGGTGTAACCGTATTCATTGTCATACCAAGCAACAATTTTCACAAAAGTTGGATCTAATAATATGCCGGCCTCTGCATCGAATACAGACGGGCAAGTTTCACCACGGAAATCAGTAGAAACTACTTTCTCGTTAGTGTAGCCAAGCACACCTTTTAGCTCGCCTTCAGAAGCCGTTTTCATGGCTTGGCAAATAGCCTCGTAAGTCGCGTCACTGTTCAACTCGCAAGTTAAATCGACAACTGAAACATCAGAAGTTGGTACACGGAATGCCATACCTGTTAGCTTTTTATTCAATGCTGGAATGACTTTACCAACGGCTTTAGCAGCGCCAGTGCTAGATGGAATGATGTTTTCTAAAATACCACGACCACCACGCCAGTCTTTGTTAGATGGACCATCTACCGTTTTTTGTGTGGCTGTAGCTGCATGAATCGTTGTCATCAAGCCACGTTTGATACCGAAAGCATCGTTTAACACTTTAACCACTGGCGCTAAGCCGTTAGTTGTACATGATGCGGCTGAAACAATCGCCTCACCTTTATATTCTTTATGATTTACACCGTATACAAACATTGGTGTGTCATCTTTACCTGGTGCAGATTGCACTACTTTTTTAGCGCCTGCATCAATATGTTTTTGACAAGTTTCTTGCGTTAAAAAGAAACCCGTACATTCAATTACGATATCTGCCTGAACCTCGCCCCATTTTAGGTTTGCTGGATCTTTTTCAGCAGTTAGGCGTATCGTTTTGCCATTCACCACTAAATGGTTACCACTAACCGCCACATCGCCTTTGAAGCGACCGTGCACAGAGTCATATTTAAGCATATAAGCTAGGTAATCTGGCTCTAGCAAATCATTAATTGCCACCACTTCAATATCAGTGAAATCTTTGATTGCCGCGCGAAACACCATACGACCGATACGACCGAAACCATTAATTGCTACACGAATTGCCATGATAATTCCTAATTTTTGATGTAAATAATCGCCATGTAAACGAAAGCAAAATGATTAAATGACGTAAAGAAACACTAAACTTATAAAAAAATAGGGCACCCCACAAGTGAGGTGCCCTATTAAACTAAGCAGCTAGTTAAACTACAGCACCTTAAATTACAGTACTGATTTAACCGTTGCAACTACATTTTCAACTGTAAATCCAAAGTGTTTCAACAATACGCCACCAGGAGCTGATTCACCGAATGTATCGATACCAACAACAGCACCTTCTAAACCAACATATTTACGCCAGAAATCAGTTACACCAGCTTCAACAGCCACGCGTTTAACGCCTGGTGTTAATACGCTATCTTTGTAAGCTTTGTCTTGACGATCAAATACATTAGTTGATGGCATTGAAACCACGCGCACTTTAGTACCAGCAGCATTTAATTCAGCAGCAGCTTTAACGGCTAATTCAAGTTCTGAACCGTTAGCGATAATGATGACTTGTGCGCCTGCAACATCAGACAATACATAACCACCTTTGCGCATTAATGCAAATTGTGCAGCATCATGTTTCATACCAGCTACGTTTTGACGGCTTAATACTAAGCTTGAAGGACCATCTTTACGCTCAACAGCAGCTACCCAAGACACAGCAGTTTCTGTTGAGTTACCTGGACGCCAAACGTCCATATTTGGAATTAAACGTAAACCAGCAGTATTTTCGATTGGTTGGTGCGTTGGACCATCTTCACCTTGACCGATAGAGTCATGTGTTAATACAGCAATGGTGCGTTGTTTCATCAATGCAGCCATACGTAATGCGCTCTTCGCGTAGTCAGAGAACATATGGAATGTACCGCCGAATGGAATCAAACCACCGTGCAACGCCATACCGTTCATGATTGCGAACATACCGAATTCACGTACGCCGTATGAAATGTAGTTACCTGGTTTTTTAGCATCAACGTGTACAAAGCTGCCAGTTGAAGTTAAGTTAGAACCAGTTAAGTCAGCAGAACCGCCTAAGAACTCAGGCAATAATGGAGCTAAAGCACCAATCATATTTTGTGAAGCTTTACGTGTTGCTACGCCTTCAGCTTTTTCGTTTGTTGCAGCGATAATCGCATCAGTGGCTTCTTTCCAGTTTGCTGGCAATGTGCCAGACATACGGCGCGTGAATTCTGCCGCTTCAGCTGGGAACGCTTTAGTATATGCCGCAAACTTATCATTCCATGAAGATTCAGCAGCCGCGCCTTTTGCAGTTGCGTCCCAACCAGCGTAAACATCAGCTGGAATCACAAATGGCTCATGTGCCCAACCGATGTTTGCACGTGTTGCGGCAACTTCATCTAAACCTAATGCAGAACCATGGCAATCGTGTGAACCAGATTTGTTTGGTGAACCCATACCAATCACTGTTTTACAGCAAATTAATGATGGTTTGTCTGTTACTTTTTTAGCTGCAGCAATTGCCGCGCCGATAGCAGCAACATCATGACCATCTACTGACTGAACGTGCCAGCCATATGATTCAAAACGTTTCGCTGTATCGTCTGTGTACCAACCTTCGATATGACCATCGATAGAA
>JANLZY010000447.1:0-1872 GCA_031359365.1 Methylotenera sp.
TATTGCCCCAAGAGGCTTGTGGTGCTTGTACGCCTAAGCCTAGAAAGCTGAGACCTGATTCTACAAGCACGGCGCTGGCGATGCCTAAAATTGAGCTGACTATAATTGGCGTGAGGCTGTTGGGCAATAAATGGGTGAAAATTAAGCGGACATCTTTAGCGCCTAAAGCTTGTGCAGCTAGCACGAACTCTCGATTTCGTAAGCTCAGAAATTCTGCACGGACTAAGCGGGTAACTCCCATCCATGAAGTTAAGCCAATAACGATCATAATGTTCCAAATCGAGGGCGTTAGAAAAGCGATAACCGCTAATATCAAAAAGAAAGTTGGAATAGATAACATCACATCAACAATACGCATGATGAGTGTATCTACCCAGCCCCTATAGAAGCCTGCAATCGCGCCTAGGACAATGCCAATGGCAGTGGCTATACCTACAGCTACAAAACCGACCATAAGCGATATACGGGCGCCGTAGAGCATGCGTGAAAATACATCACGGCCTAAGCCATCTGTACCCATTAAATGTTGAGACGATGGCGATAGCAATATTGCTTTTACATCAAGGGCATCAGGATCGTATGGCGCAATCAAAGGTGCAATGACTGCAAGTAAAAGAACGCTTGCAATAATAATAAAGCCGATTAGAACTAACGGGTTGGAAAGAAGCTTTCTCATTGCACCACTCCACGTCTAACGCGAGGGTCAGCCCATGCGTAGGCGACATCTGCTAGTAAGTTACCTATCAAAGTGAGCACTGCACCTATGGTGAGAATACCCATAATGACTGGAAAGTCGCGCATTAATACTGCATCGTAAAACAGCTTACCCATGCCTGGAATCGCGAAAATGCTTTCAGCAATAACAGAGCCGCCAATTAGGCCCGGAATACTTAAACCGAAAATTGTAATGAGCGGCAATAGTGCATTGCGTAAAGCATGACCATATATCACGCGATTTTCACTTAAACCTTTTGAACGTGCAGTGGTGATGTAATCTTGATGAAGTACCTCAAGCATGCCATTTCTCACAAATAACGAGATGCCAGCCAAGCCCGTAATGCCAGAAATAAATACTGGAAGCACTAAGTGTTTTAGCGTGTCTGTGGTTTGAGCAAGCCAACTCATGTTCTCGTGCCCAATGCTTTGTAATCCTGAAATCGGAAGCCAGGTATGCTGTACGCCAGTCCAATACATCAACATTAGCGCAAGCCAAAAACCGGGTATGGCAAAACCTATGAATACAAACAAGGTGATGCTGCGATCTGTTAGCTGATTTTGATTCAGAGCAGAAACGACACCCAGCGGCAGAGCTACGCTGATAATGAGTATTAAGCTGAGTACGTTGATAAGCAAGGTAATCGGCAGCGCTTCTTGAATCATGCCTAGACTAACGTTGCCATCTTTATCTTTGGTTTGCCAAAACACAGGACGTTGATGCGATGCAAACGAAGTGCCAAAATCTAGCGTTACCATACGTTTCATCCATAGACCATATTGCACTATCACCGGTTTATCCAAGCTATATAGCTCACGTAGTTTTTGCCGTGACTCTTCGCTTGCTTTTGGATTGAAACTGGCCTCGCTGGTGGTAATGTCACCAGGTGCTAAGTGCATGATAAAAAAAGAGATTAAGCTAATTCCAATAAGTAAAGGAATCATCCAAAGCGTGCGTTTGATAATGTAATTCAACATACTTAATTATCCGTCAACATACTTAATTATCCGTCAACATACTTATTTATCCGCCATTTCGTTTCTGCGTAGCGGTTGTGGAATGAACCATTTTTCTGATTCAAAACCGACGCCAGCAGCAGGAATAGGGTTAACGATGCCTTGTACGCGTTTGTGAATGGCGCTTAAACCGTAACCTGC
>JANLZY010000449.1:0-3299 GCA_031359365.1 Methylotenera sp.
GCTGTAGTTGAGCAAGAAAAAGCACGGGTAGCAGAGTTTGGTGCTAATTTAGAAAAGCTGCAAAGTCAGTTGGCTAAGTTAGGTTAAATGCCAGCTTTGAATTAACAAGTAAGCTAAGTAATTAAAAAGGCGCTGAAAAGCGCCTTTTTAATTACAAAATTAGTCACTACGTTTTTTGATATAAAAAGTGAAGGTAGTGTCGTCTTGATCAAGCTGTAAAAGCTCGTGGCCAGTTTGAACGCAGAATGCATTAAAGTCTTTCACTGAACCTGGGTCGGTTGAAATGACTTTTAACACTTGTGCCGGCTCAACTTCACTCAGGCCTTTTTTGCAGCGCAAAATTGGTAATGGGCAGTTTAAGCCTGTGGCATCCACTTCTTTATTGAATTCCATTATTTCTTTTTCCCTTCATCTTTTGCTACAAAAGGATAGCCCGCTTTAGCCCACGCTAAAACACCACCCGCTAGGTTATACACATTTTTACTACCTTTGCTAGAGGCAAAAGCCGCCGCATGCGCCGAACGAATGCCACTGTGGCAATAGAATACGATGTTTTCTGACTTGGGCAGAGACTCATATTTTAGCGGCAACAACGCTAGAGGAATATGTATTGCGCCTTCAATCACGCCGCGTGCAACTTCATCATCATTACGCACGTCAACTAATAACATGGGCTCTGTCGCCATGGTGTTGAATAAGTCGCTTGCTTGAATTTCACTAAATGTGCTCATTAACCTACACCTATATTTATCAAAACAAATGATAACATTTTTGACGGGCGACCGCACTAACTATGTCACCAACTATGTATAGCAAAGGTTTGCAGCATCTTTGAGATAGGATGATTGCTGACCAATTAACTGAAATGCAATTCTATGAACAACATGGATATTTTATGGCTATTTAAATATATAAAATTGCTACGTTGAGATAGTATTTATGGGTATGACTGAGAAATATACTGTCTCTAATCGAATGGAACCATAAATGACGCCTTTAGAGTTGGCTCGCCAAACACTAATGCAGCTTTCAAAAAGCCAGAGTCCTCCGACTCCAGATAACTATCGTCTTGTGTATAACGAGATTGCAGGTGTAGAGGCGGAAGATAACGGGACGGTTCTTAGTAAAGCACTGGACAAAGTGTTGCAAGACTTAGGCAAAGATAAGCCTAAATATTTAGCTGCAGCCCAAAAAATTTCCACTTTAGTCAAAAAGTACGATTGCGCCAATTTAGAAAAGCAGATCCGTAGCTTGCTTCCTACCGCGACTGGCGATGCCGATAGCGTAAATTGGTCTACGCTTTTACGTTATTTGTTAAAGCAATTAGATTTAAATCATAACGGCATCACGTTAAGCCGAAAAAAAGAAGGACTGAGTCGCGTACTGATTAATTTTGCCAATGATCCCAATCAGCTTGGGCAAAAAATTCAGTCGCTAGTGACTTCTTGGGGCGATGGTCAGGCGGTTATGATTGTGAATGAAGATAATGTGGCTGAGCCAGTGAGTGCTGAATTAGAGCGGCCTGTAGCACATGAAGGCGTGTTAGAGAAACACGCAGCACATGCGGTCGATGTTGAGCAACTTAAAATAGCGATAGCGTGGCGCGACTTATTGATCAGAACGATTTCACTCGTAGTGCTGCCGCAGTTTGCTTCAATTCCCGCGGCAACAAGCCGAATAGAAGCGCTAATAGCAAGTGCTCAACAATCTAACACGATTGAAGAAGTCGCTGATGTCAGCGAGTCTTTAAAATCGACCTTGCTGAGAGCAGAAATGCAAACGGACTCACAACATCGTATGCAAGATGCGCTAGTGCATATGTTGCGCCTATTGGTTTCCAGCATGAGTGAGTTAACCGTTGAAGACAAATGGCTGCATGGGCAGATTGCTATAGTCCAAGAAATTATTTCTGAACCGCTCAATTTGGACAGTGTATATAGTGCGGAAAGTAGCCTAAAAGAGTTGATATTCAAGCAATCTAGCCTCAAGCCAGGGCTTATCGCGGCTAAAGAAACGCTTAAAGGCATGATGAGTACCTTTGTAAGCGGTTTGGCAGACATCACTGAGAGCACGGGTACCTATCAAATTAAAATTGCCGAATATCAGAAGCAAATCTCCGAAACCGAAGACATTACGCAACTTAACGACATACTAAAAAATTTGGCTGGCGATATTCACACTATGAATGCCGATGCGCAACAGTCGCAATCTGCCTTTTTGGAAACACAAAAGAAAGTAGACGAAGCTGAAAAGAAAATCAATGAGCTAACAACTAAGCTAGATTATATTAGCGAGGTTGCGCACGAGGACTTTTTAACAGGCGCGCTCAATAGACGCGGCATGGATGAAGCGATAGAGCGAGAATTCGAACGTGCGGATAGGCACAACACAACATTATCATTAGCAATGATCGACATTGATCACTTCAAAAAGATTAACGATACCATGGGCCACTCCACAGGCGATGTGGCATTAGCGCACTTAGCTAAAGTGGTGAAAAGTATACTGCGTAGCACTGACGTACTGGCCCGATATGGCGGAGAAGAGTTTGTGATATTGCTCCCAGGCTCTAAGCAAGACGATGCAGTTAACGTGATTGCTGGCGTGCAACGAGACCTCACTAAAAACTTTTTTATGCATAACAGTGAGCGGGTATTGATCACCTTTAGTGCTGGCGTCGCTGAACGTATGACTGGTGAGGGGGTTGATGCCGTTCTACCTCGAGCCGACGCTGCGTTATATCTTGCCAAGCAAACAGGACGTAACAGAGTGGTTGGGGCTGCGCCTCCCTAAAACTATCTAGCCCTGACTTATTCTCTTTAAGCTGGAGTTTAAGGGTAGAGGATTTAGAGGCAGCTACAAAGATAATAGACGTAAAAAAGCCCACTCAAGTGGGCAATTTTATGGGTGGCCGGGACGGGAATCGAACCTGTGACACGCGGATTGAAGCGCCTGAAAGTATATTTCCAGTTGTACTTCTCTCACATTGAGTTAGGTCTAGTTTTGTGGAAGGGCAAGTTGATGTTACTTTATCCACTTGTTAGGAGATTTCATTAAATATATGCCCCGTCGAATTTTTACAGAAGAATTCAAAAAAGAAGCTGTTCGTTTATTTAAAGAGCAAGACTTAACGTTGGCTGAAGTCAGTCGCAATTTAGGCATTGACCCAAAGTGAGTTAGACCCGATTTAGTAGCAGTGCAAGTTTGATTATTATGCAGCATTTTTCTCTTTATTTTGCATGTAAGTTTTGGCAAAGTCAGCCGGAATTTGATTCTTAAGTTTTGCATGTCTGCGAATA
>JANLZY010000022.1:0-4722 GCA_031359365.1 Methylotenera sp.
TTTACCTGTTAATACATAAGGGCGAAGGTCTACATGACGTGGCGCAACACCTTGCTCAACCATGGTTGGGCAAGTAGAAAGCGCCAGTGTAGGCTGGGCGATGTAATTGTCGGGATCAGCTAAAATGCGTAATCTAAATTCTTCAATCTGCGCTTTGCTTGACGTCGGGCCTACCAGCATGCCATATCCGCCAGAGCCTTGTACTTCTTTAACAACCAATTCAGCAAGGTTATCTAACACATACTTCCTGTCATCTTCTTTGCTGAGTTTATAGGTTGGCACATTTGACAATATTGGCTCCTCACCCAAATAGAATTTAATCATGTCCGGCACGTAGGTATAGGTTGCCTTGTCATCAGCCACACCTGTGCCGATGGCGTTCGCTAGTGCTACACCGCCATTGCGATAGACTGAAACCAGCCCTGGCACCCCTAACATGGAATCTTGCCTGAACGCCAGAGGATCGATAAAGTCATCGTCAATACGACGATAAATCACATCAATCTTTTTAGGCCCTTCTGTGGTGCGCATAAATACGGCATTGCCTTTTACAAACATGTCGCGACCTTCAACCAGCTCAATACCCATTTGCTGTGCAAGAAACGCATGCTCAAAGTAAGCGCTGTTGTATGCGCCGGGCGTCATCAGCACTACTGTTGGGTCACTTGTTGCGCCGCGTGGAGCAACGGCTCTAAGGTTTTCTAGCAGGAGTTGCGGGTAATGTTCAACAGGCGAAATTGGGTATTGTCTGAAGAGTTCGGGGAATAATCGCATCATCATGCGACGGTCTTCCAGCATGTATGAAACACCAGAAGGCGTTCGTAAGTTATCTTCTAGCACGTAAAATGTATCAGCTTCGGTACGCACAATATCAATACCAGCAATATGTGCATAAACGCCGCCCGGCACATCTACGCCTTGCATCTCTGGCCTATACATTTCGTTAGTCAGTATGCTTTCTGGCATGATGCCAGCCTTGATAATGTCTTGCCCGTGATAGATGTCGTTCAAAAACATATTGAGTGCGCGCACACGTTGGCAAGCGCCATCTGAGAGCTTACCCCATTCACTTGCAGCCAAAATTCGCGGAATCACATCGAATGGAATCAAGCGCTCTGCACCTTCTTCCTCGCCATAAACTGCAAAGGTGATACCGACTCGTCGAAACAGTAATTCTGCATCGCGAGATTTTTGCGCAAGTTGAGAAAAGTCTTTGCCAGCTAACCAGTCAGCATAAGGTGCGTAAACCTGTCTAACACTTTTTTTTGAATCTACAGATTCATCAAATGCAGTGAGCAGTTTATTTTTATAATCAATAGAAGCCATAGTAAAGTCCTACTTGCAAGGCGCGTGCCAACTACGGTTAAAGTAACAGGAATGTATATTTAATGCGGCTTTCAAGCTTATTGCAGTTTAAATGTTGAACGTAAAAAACTTAATTTATAAAGTCTAATTTGTTTGGCGCGCTATTTTGGTGCATTAGAAATTGGTAAGGTATTTAGTTAGTGCGCTAATGCTAATAGTGAATGGTTACAAAAAACGCCTATAGGCAATAATAGACTCAAATTACTTTAATCAAAGCCAGCTTATTTATTTACTAGGCGTTGGTATAGTAATTGCTGTATCTTCTGGGCAGTATAGCTGTAAAAGTGTGACTTTCGTCGCGCTTGCATGAATCATTAAAGGAAAACAACTGTGTGGCTTCGTACTCGATGTGATATTACTTTTGACGTGGCCATTGCAACCCCGTTTATTCTTATGCTCAGGCCGCGCAGTGGCTTAAATCAATGGATCGCGCGCGAGTCGTATACCCTTAACCCTAGTGTGCCAGTGGTTGAATATACCGATAACTATGGCAATCTTTGCCAGCGCCTTATCGCACCGCCGGGTGAATTTTCTATTCGTACATCTGCTGATATTATGACCGCAGACAACATCGATGTTTGTGCAGGCGCACCTTTTGATGAGGTACAAAATTTGCCTGATGATGTGCTTACCTATTTGTTACCTACGCGATATTGCGAATCTGATCGATTTATCGACCTAGGTCAGGAACTCGTAGCTGGCGTGACACCTGGTTATGATCAAGTCGCGACCATCGTGGCTTGGATACGTGACAATATTAAGTTTAATTCAGACTCCATTCACTTTCAGTTATCTGCGGTAGAAGTTAACCAGCAGCGCGAGGGTGTATGCCGTGAGTTGGCGCATTTGGGCATCGCGCTATGTCGAGGCTTGTGTATTCCTGCCCGCATGGTGGTGGGTTACTTACACGGGCTACAGCCTATGGATTTCCATGCTTGGTTTGAGGCTTACGTGGGCGGGCGCTGGTATACCTTTGATCCGACACAACCGTATCCCATAGGTGGCCGTGTCACCGTGGCTTATGGGCGCGATGCTGCTGATGTGGCGATATTTAACCAATTTGGCCCCGCTTTATATCCACAAGCCATGTCGGTCAGTGTTGAGATGTTAGATGCTGCACCTAATTAAGCCTTTCGTGAATTAAAATTATGCAAAGATTACGCATTAAACACCTGACTGAATACACATTCCCAGCTCAGGTCACGTTGAATCAGCATAAGTTGTTATTGCGCCCAAGAGAGGGGCATGATGTACGCATTGAGTCATCAAAGTTAGAAATTACGCCCGCTTACACTATTAAATGGCAACGCGATGTGTTTGATAACTCGCTTGCCATCGTCAATTTCTTGGAACGCTCAAATAAGCTCACTATTGCTAGTGAGGTTGTTATTCAACATTACGAACAAGCGCCTTTTGACTTTATGTTAGAAAGCTACGCCGCTCAATATCCATTTACCTACGCATTAGACGAGCAAGCAGATTTGGCGATTTTTCAACAAGCTAGTTTTTATAATGACCAAGCTGTTGTCAATACTTGGCTGCAACAACAAAACCTATTCGGCATGCAAACCTTTAGCTTGCTGATGCATTTAAATCAGAATATTAGCCAAAATTTCCGCTACCAAATGCGAGAAGAGGCGGGGGTGCAATCACCTTCGCAAACACTGTCGCAGCGCAGCGGATCTTGTCGAGATTACGCGACGCTTTTCATTGAGGCTTGTCGTTGTTTAGGGTTAGCGAGCCGCTTTGTGAGTGGTTATTTACATGCGCCAGCCACAGAGGCTGGAAATGCGACCACTCATGCATGGGCTGAAGTCTATTTGCCAGGTACTGGCTGGAAAGGATTTGACCCGACGTCAGGCGAACTCACAGGTAATCGCCACATTGCTGTAGCCGTTGCGCGCAACCCGGAATCAGTTCCACCCATTTCTGGCAGCTTTACTGGGCTGGGCTTGATGGCGACTACGATGATTGTGAATGTGCAGGTGAATTTGTTGCCATAGCTTTAAATGCTAAGTATTTAGCTGCTAATGCCAGCTGGTTAACTACTTAAAATTCAACCATTTCAAACTCTGCCTTAGAAACGCCGCATTCAGGGCAAGTCCACTCAGCAGGTACGTCTTCCCAAGACGTCCCAGGTGCAATCCCATCTTCAGGCCAGCCTTTTTCTTCTTCATACACCAAACCGCATACTACACATTGCCACATTCTCATGATTTTTCCATTATTTAAGCTTAAAAGCCTTCAAATTAAAGACTTACTATTTTGTCGTGTGCTAGCTTAAAGCCTTACAAGAAACATTTCAAATAAAAGCATTAATCGCCTTCATAAATTTTTTGTGTATTTAAGGTTTGAATAAGATTTTAGTTATGTTGATTTGCTGTTTTTTTGCAGTATTAAGTTTACTTGATTGTTGCGTTTAAGTTTCCTAAAGCAGACGGTCATAATCGGTGCTAACGACCCATTGCAGACAGTCAATCCTATTGTTAATTGCACTGAGGGCATGTCGCAGTCTCTTAAATAAGCTACTCTTCTCATTAATAGTTAAATAATTTTGTTAGCATCATTAGCGCAACAAGTATTGTTAAAACAGCAAATCCATATTTTAAGATGTTAACCTCAATCTTAGTTAATAGCGCTTTACCAATCACAATTCCAGCCATTGAACCACAAGCAAATTGTATGGCCATATTCCAATCCATATCTAAATGATAAATACTACTGACCACCACACTCGTGGAAATCAGTGCAATTACTGCAAGTGAGGTCCCTATCACGGCATGAATAGATAACGTGGTGAATCTTTGTAAAGCTGGAACAATCACAAACCCTCCTCCAACACCCAAAAGTCCTGACAAAAAACCTGCAACAGCTCCTGAGACCATAATTGAGATCGAACACCGACTCGTCCATATGAATCTACCAGTTTGTGGGTTGAGTGCGCAAGGTAGTGTATCTTGTAACGACGTGTCAATTTCTGAGTTTTGGGATTTGACAGTTTTATAGGCTACAAAAATAAGAATGAGGGCAAACATCGCTAATAGGTAATGATTATCTATCTTGTGAGCTACTAAAACACCTAACGGGGATACCAACGATCCAGCAATCGCCATTAGAATGGCAGCTTTATATCGAACTGTTTGATGATGCAAACCAATGATTGCGCCTAAGGAAGCTGAACACGCAACTGCTAATAAAGCGATAGGGGTTGCATCGACAATAGATATGTTCAATAAAAACACTAAGAGTGGCAACGCAATTATTCCACCACCTGCGCCTGTTAGTCCCATCACTAAACCAACAAACAAGCCCAGTCCTAAGATCAATATCATGACTAATACCTGGCTTTCAAGGACT
>JANLZY010000028.1:0-2537 GCA_031359365.1 Methylotenera sp.
AAACCCGACCTACAGGTACAATTGGTTGAAGAGATGCCGAAGGACTCATTGGGCATTATAGAAGAGCCCTTAGAAGTTTTAACGCTTGTAGCTATTGAACCGCCAACATTTACCCATATTGCTAGTGAAAACGGCGAATACTTATTTGTGCTGCCAAGCGCCGCAATGAGTGCAGAAGAATTACAGTTATTTCAAAATATTTGCAAAGCGTTAAGAATTAAAACCAAGTCAGTAGAAATAACAGCGGATATTTCAGCATCTATCAATGATATGCAAGCAAAGCTGCTGATAGTGATGGGTGAGGTAACAGCGCAAGCGGTATTGCAATCCGTTGAGCCAATTGCTAACTTACGCGGCAAGCTACATCAACTGCATGGCGTTACTTTAATCGCCACTTGTGATTTGCAGCACCTATTAAAAAACCCTGCAGATAAAGCAAAAGTCTGGCGTGAGTTATGTATGGGATTGCAAATTTTACAAGATTTAAAAGTTGCAAATAGTTAAAACGTCTAGAATTGTAAGGTCTTGAAATATAAAGCGTAGAGTACAATCTAATCGAAACAGAATGTATCTCAGCACTAATAGACTTTAGATTTTATTTTTCATAAGGAATGAACATGCAAAAAATTTACTTAAAACTACTTACAGTTTTACTTTTATTGAATCTAAGTGGCTGTGGCTATAACAACTTTCAATCGTTGGATGAAGAGTCAAAAGCTAGTTGGTCAGAAGTGCTCAACCAATATCAACGCCGTGCCGATTTAGTGCCTAACTTGGTGAATGTGGTAAAAGGTTATGCGGAACATGAAAAAGATGTGCTGACACAAGTGACTGAGGCACGTTCAAAAGTGGGTAGTATGCAAGTCACGCCAGAACTACTGAATGATCCAGAGGCTTTTGCTAGATTTCAAGCAGCACAGGGTCAGCTAACAAGTGCTTTATCACGTTTAATGGTGGTTTCTGAAAACTATCCAAACTTAAAAGCAGACCAAGGTTTTAGAGACTTGCAAGCGCAGCTTGAAGGTACTGAAAACCGCATTACTGTTGCGCGCAATCGTTACATCGAGACGATTAAAGTTTACAACATTGCGATACGGTCATTCCCGCAAAACCTCACTGCAATGATGTTTGGTTATAAAACTAAACCATCATTCACGGTTGAAAATGAAAAAGCCATTTCAGTTGCACCAACCGTAGATTTTGGTGATAAAAAATAGCCTTTGTCATTAATTCTAAACGAGCAGTAAGTGATTACTCACATTAAAGCGACTCTGTATGCAGTTTGCACAATGATGTTATTTGCAACGTGCAATCTGCATGCTGAGCTTGTGGCTGTTCCAGCACTTCAAACACGCGTCACAGATTTAACACAAACCCTTACCTCAGATCAGCAAAGCCAACTAGAAGCAAAGCTTAATGCTTTTGAGTTGGAAAAAGGTAGTCAAATCGCAGTCTTGATTGTGTCTAGCACCAAGCCAGAAGAAATTGAGCAATATAGTATTCGGGTGGTCGATGCTTGGAAATTAGGCCGTGAAAAACAAGATGATGGCATCCTCATTTTAGTGGCAAAAAATGACCATAAAATGCGGATTGAAGTAGGCCAAGGCTTAGAAGGTGCAATTCCAGATTTAATAGCGAAGCGTGTCATCACTGAGGTGATGTCGCCAAGTTTCAAGCAGGGTGATTTCTATGGCGGAATTAGCAAGGCTACAGACACATTAATGGGTTTGGTTAATGGTGAAAAGCTTGCCCCGCCTCCACCTCAAGCCAACCATGTCAATATGGGCTTTGATAATAGCTTAGCACTATTTGTCATCGGTTGCGTGGTGGTGGGTGCTTTTCTCAGTTCAATTTTAGGTCGATTTTTTGGTGCTGGCGCTACTGCGGGCATTATTGGTGGCGTGTCTTGGTTCATTTTAGGTACTTTAGGCATGTCAATTTTTGTTGGCATCATGGCATTTGTTTTCACCTTAATCATGCCTTATATTTTTGATGGAACGCGCGGTGGCGGAACATATTCCAGTGGCGGTTTTGGTGTCGGTGGATTTGGAAGCCGTGGTGGTAATGACAGCTTTAGCGGTGGCGGCGGTGGTTTTAGTGGCGGTGGCGCGTCAGGAGATTGGTGATGGCATTCAAACGCTTGAAACGGTTAGCTAAACACTTATTTATTTGGCCCGGCATTGTTAAACAATACTTTCCAAAAGAGTCAATGCAACGTATTGAAAATGCGATTTCTGCAAGTGAGAAAACACATTTTGGTGAATTTTGCTTTGTGGTTGAATCGAACTTGCATGCATTTGATATTGTTAGAAAAGTATCTGCTAAAAAGCGCGCCATCGAGATTTTCTCTAAATTCCATGTGTGGGATACCGCGCAAAATAATGGTGTGTTGATTTACTTGCTGTTGGCTGATCATGACTTTGAAATTGTCGCTGACCGAGGCATTCATCATCATGTGGGCACTGAGGGATGGGAGCAAATCAGTCGTGAGATGGAAAAACACTTCAAACATGGTGATTTTGAACTTGGCGTTTTAC
>JANLZY010000037.1:0-5664 GCA_031359365.1 Methylotenera sp.
TTGCATGTTTAAATATGGTTTCTTGCATACTATTTTTTATGACCAAAGACGCGAGGCTGCGTGAGTGCATCAATGAGCGGCACACACATATTCATTAATAACACTGCAAATGCCACGCCATCTGGATAGCCGCCATAGACGCGTATTAAATAGGTGAGTATGCCAACACCTGCGGCAAAATAAAGTTTGCCGCGAGGCGTTGTGGGGCCACTGACTGGGTCGGTAATAATGAAAAATGCGCACAACATCGATGCGCCACTCATTAAGTGAAATAGCGGATTAGCATAATGGGCCGGATTGATGGCGTAAAACGCGAATGAAATTGCCGCTAAAGCCGCTAGAAACGCCGTTGGTAAGTGCCAACTAATAATGCGTTGCTGTATTAAATATAAGCCACCAAGCAAATAAGCGCCAGCCACTATCTCACCGCCTTTAGCGCCAAACTGCCCGAATATAGACGCTTCAGTAATGCTTGCGACCTCATGCTTTAGCATTAATTGCGTTTTTAAGTAATCGAGTGGTGTGGCTGAAGTAATCGCATCGACTTTAATGTCGTTCGGTAGCACATTGCTAAAAATGAAATGTAATTGTTCAATAAAGCTAAGTGGATGCTCTGCCAATAATAATGGCGCTGGCCACTTAGTCATAATCAGCGGGAAGGAAATCAGCAATACCGCATACCCTACCATTGCTGGGTTAAAAGGGTTATAACCCAAGCCACCATATAGTTGCTTAGCAATAACAATCGCAAAGAAAGTTCCTACAACGACTAACCACCAAGGTGCTAAAGGCGGCAAGGCTAACGCGAGTAAACATGCTGTTACTACTGCACTCATGTCCATTAAATAAGGCTTGATTGGGCGTTGGCGGATTTTAAGTAGCATGGCTTCAGCAGCTAAAGCCGTACAACTAGCGATGGTCAGTGACACTAAAATGCCGCCGCCGTAAATCCATGTGTAAGCGATAATGCCCGGCACTAGCGCCAGCAGCACTTTAAGCATAATAATGCTGACGGTTGGTGCGTCGGTGATGTAGGGTGAGCGGTTCAAATGATTATCCTGTTTATTCAGACTTTGGGTTATTCAGGCTTTTTGGTTTCTGCAGCCAGCTTTACTTTTTCGCGTAGCGCATCAGTTTCATTAATTTCTGCCTGAACAGCGGCGCTTACATTTTCTACATTTTTAGGTGCCACGCCAGCTTGTGCAGCCGCTAGCTTTTGGGCTTTTGCACGTTCAATGGCCGCGGCGATAAGGGCTTGTTTATCTTGTTTTGTTTTTAACTCGGCGGCTTCCACTTCTGGCGTTTTAGTGGCTTCAGTTGCTCCAACATTCTCTGTTGTTGATTCTGTAGCGTTAGCTGACGCTAATTTTTGCGCTTTAGCGCGAGCAATCGCTGCGGCAATCGCGGCTTGTTTATCGCTAGGTGCCGAAGTAGTCGTTTCAACATTAGGTGCAGTTTCTTGCTTTTCTGCGAGTTGTCCTTTAGTAGCTTCCGCAGCAGCAACTTCAGCAGGATTAGCCTCTGCTTTGCCAGCTTGCGCACGTTCTGCATGTTTTTGCACACGTTCTAATTTCTCACGTTCAATTCGCGCTAATCTAAAGTCATTGCGTTCGCGCGCTAAATCGGCGGCTTCTTTGGCTTTATCCAAGGCAATAATTTCACTTTTTGCATAGCGATAATATTGCACCAATGGAATAACACTTGGGCATACATAGGTGCAGCAGCCACATTCTATGCAGTCAAATAAATGATAGTCGCGCGCTTTTTCAAAGTTATCTGCTTTTGAAAACCAATACAGCTCTTGTGGTTGTAGGTTAACTGGGCAAGCATCAGCACAACGCGCACAACGTATGCAGGGCATCGCTGGTGGTGGCGCTGCAAATAAATCTAGTGCAGCAGCAATAATACAGTTTGCCGCTTTAGTAATTGGCACTTGTTCGTTAGGCAAATCAAAGCCCATCATTGGGCCGCCCATGATGTAATGCGTAGTATCCGCTTTGGCACCGCCTGCCGCTTTTATAAGCGCCTCAAGCGGTGTGCCAAATAACACTTCAAAATTCTGCGGTTTAGCAACATTGCCCGTCATTGTTACTATACGGTTAATGGCGGGTTCACCAAATTCAAAATAGCGATAAATCGCCAGCACGGTGGCGATGTTAAATACTTGTATGCCAACGTCAGTCGAACGCTTGTCATTCGGAATTTCAATATCAAGTAGCAGATGAATCAAGCGCCGCGCATCGCCGCTTGGGTAAAGCGTGGGGACGACTTTTACTTGCATAGCTTTATTGGCGCATGCCGTTGTCATTGCATTGGCTGCTAGAGGTTTATTATCCTCAATGCCTATGATGCATTTTTCTGCGCCAAGCAAATGTTGTACGATTCCTATGCCTCTGATGACTTGGTCTGCACGTTCGCGCATCAGCATGTCATCGCAAGTAATATAAGGTTCACACTCTGCTGCATTAATCACTAAAGTATGTACGTTAGATTTGCCGTTGGTGCGCAATTTAATGTGCGTAGGGAAAGTCGCACCGCCTAAGCCAACAATACCTGATGAACGTAAGCTATCAACCAGCGCTTTTTTATCTGTATTTCGCCAGTCCGTTGGCTGTAATTGCGTCCAAGTATCTTTGCCATCGGGTGTTAGCGTGATGCACATATCAGGCAGACCAGACGGATGAGGAATGACTTGCTCACTAATGGCGGTAATCGTGCCAGAAGTCGGCGCATGAATCGCGGCAGATACAGTGCCTTCTGGCTCGGCAAGCATTTGACCTTTTAATACAAAGTCGCCTACTTGCACTAAAATTTTAGGGATGTAACCTACGTGCTGGCGCAGCGGCAGTATCAGCTTCTCAGGCATTGCAAGCTGGGCGATAGGCAGCGTGGTCGACTCTGCCTTGTGATCATGCGGATGCACGCCACCATTGAATTTAAAGACATCGCTGCTAATAGAAACGCCACGTTTAGCGGCTTCTCTGTTAGAGACACCGCGAATTAAATTGCTCGCAAAGTTGATGATTGCATTCATGCTTAAGTTTTATTTATCTTGGTTTTATTTATATTTCTAGTGTTTAGCTTCTAGTATTAACTGGCGCTCTGAGCTTCAAAAGGCACGGCTGTAATGGGTATGACGGGATATTTCCATTTCCAGTTATCTGGATTCTCCGCGATTGCCACCATCGTAATGCAGTCAACTGGGCAAGGCGCCAAACATAGCTCGCAGCCAGTACATTCAGAGCTGATGATAGTGTGCATGTGTTTAGCTGCACCTAAAATTGCGTCAACTGGACAGGCTTGTATGCATAACGTGCAGCCGATGCATATGGCTTCATCAATAAAAGCCACTGCTTTAGGTTTTTCTACACCATTAGCTGCATTGATCGGCTTGTATTCCACACCCATTAAATCGGCCAATGCATGTGCACCCGCGTCGCCGCCAGGTGGGCATTGATTAATATCAGCTTCACCTGCAGCGATGGCCGTTGCATAAGGCTTGCAGCCTGGGTAGCCGCATTGACCACATTGCGTTTGTGGCAAAATTGCGTCGATACGCGCTACTAAAGGGTCGCCTTCTACTTTGAATAGCAAAGCGGCTATGCCTAGTAAAGTGCCTAGTACCAAAGCAAGACCAAGCATGATGTAAAGTGAAATTAACATGTAGATATTCTTAAGTACTTAATATTTAGCTTAATACTTGTCTAGACCAGCAAAACCCATAAAAGCTAAACTCATCAGCGCGGCAGTGACCATGGCAATGGCAGAGCCTCTTAGCACAACGGGTACATCAGCCGCTTCTAGTCTTTCGCGCATGGAAGCGAATAAGATGAGCACAAGTGAAAAGCCAATTGCGCCTCCCATGCCAAACAGTAAAGACTCGAGAAAACTATGGCTGGCTTGTGCATTCAGTAATGGAATGCCAAGCACTGCGCAGTTGGTCGTAATTAAAGGTAAAAATATACCCAAGCCTTGATACAGTGGAGGGAAATTCTTTTCCATAATCATTTCAGTAAGCTGCACTACACTGGCGATAATGACGATGAATGAGAGCGTACGCAGATACTGCAAGTTGTTAGGTTCAAGCAGATACTGATTGACGCCCCAGCTTGTCATGGAGCCTATACTCAACACGAATGCTGTCGCACCTGCCATGCCAATTGACGCTTCCAGCTTTTTAGAAACGCCCATAAATGGACAAAGTCCTAGAATTTTGACCAGTACAATGTTGTTTACAAGCACTGTACCAATCAAAATCATAATGTAATGGTGAAAATCAATAGTCATATGCGCTTTTGTGCAGTACTGATTAAGTAAAAGTATGTAAATAAACCACTACTAATTATACCGCGTTTAAGCTTGGTCGCGAACCCCAAAAGACTTGCCAAAGCAGCGTTAGAAGTATTGTGACGCGCAATGCAGCGCTAAGTTTTACACTTAACAAAGTATCTACAATTATACAGATATCACTATATTGAATATCCATTAGCAATCAGCAAATTAGCGAGTAAATAAGTTTGCACGTAGAAGCTGTTTATTTACTGAGCTTTTAAGTTAAAATACTGGATTACAAATAGTTTAGGTTTGCTATGCAGCAAGGTGGTTTAATCGCTCAAGGTAGTTTAGTTGCTATTGTTACGCCAATGTTTGACGATGGGCGTTTAGATATACCCTCATTGAGTGCATTGATCGATTATCATATTGATCAAGGTACTGATGGTATTGTCATTGTTGGCACTACAGGTGAATCACCGACAGTCGATTTTGATGAACATTGTTTGTTGATAAAAACAGCAGTGAGCCAAGTGAATGGTCGAGTGCCAGTCATTGCTGGTACTGGTGCTAACTCAACTAAAGAAGCCATCGAACTCACGCAGAAAGCCAAAGAGCTTGGTGTAGATGCTTGCTTGCTGGTTGCACCTTATTACAACAAACCTACACAAGAAGGTTTGTATCAGCATTTTATGGCCATTGCTAATGCCGTTGATATTCCACAAATTTTGTATAACGTACCAGGTCGTACCGGTTGTGATATTACCAATGACACTACATTGCGTTTAGCGGCCCATAAAAATATTATCGGCATTAAAGATGCTACCGGCGGCATAGAGCGTGGAACTGATTTAATCTTGCGTGCACCAAAAGACTTTGCTGTGTTAAGCGGCGATGATGCTACCGCAATGTCTTTAATGCTACTTGGCGGTAAGGGCGTGATTACAGTAACTGGCAACGTAGCGCCAAAATTAATGCACGAAATGTGCGTTGCGGCTGTTGCGGGGGATGCGATTAAAGCACGTGAAATTAATGCTAAATTATTTCAGCTACATCAAAAATTATTTGTTGAAGCCAACCCAATGCCAGTTAAATGGGTGTTGGCGCAAATGGGTTTAATTAAAATGGGTATTCGCTTACCTATGGTGCAATTGTCTGCGCAATATCATGATGTATTACGCAATGCTTGCAAACCAGCTGGTATTTTATAAGCAATACTTTATATATAAAGCACTTTTTACATAAAGTTAAAGTCGTTTTCTCAAGAGGTCTGAATGAAACAAATGCATATCAAGCGTACTGCCATTTACATGCTACTCACTGCCACTTTAGTTGGTTGCGATTCTATCCCCTTTATCAATAACGAATCAGATTATAAAGGCGCTAGTAGAT
>JANLZY010000056.1:0-6358 GCA_031359365.1 Methylotenera sp.
CCGCGTGGGTAACAAGTTACCCACCCTACAAAAAACAAATGACCCACACTCAATCCATTAAATACATATTACAAACAGCAACTTCGCTACTCGGCACGGAGGAGGCCAAGCTTGAGTCGCAATTACTGTTGCAACATGTGCTCAATGTGAATCGCGCATGGTTAATTGCGCATGCAAATGATGCTCTGCAGCCCAATATCCATGCGGCGTTTGAGGCACTGCTAAAACGTCGTTTAGGTGGCGAACCTATGGCTTATATTTTAGGAAGTCGTGAGTTCTATGGTTTGAACTTGCTGGTAACACCTGATACGTTGATTCCACGACCTGATACTGAAACATTGGTGGAAGCGGCTTTGGCTAAAATTCCACTAAGCGAAAGTACTCAAAATCTGTCATTCCGAGGAAAGTCGGAATCTAGTGGCGTTGAGCAGTATGGCAACAAGACACTGGATTCCGGCTTTCCTCGGAATGGCGATTTAAGAGCTTTAGACCTTGGCACAGGCACTGGTGCAATTGCACTGGCTATTGCAAAAAGTCGCCCTCAAGTCAGTATCATTGCTGTTGATGCTTCAGAAGCCGCTTTAAATGTCGCTATAAAAAATGCTCGGCATTTAAATATTACTAATGTCGAATTTACGCTAAGCAACTGGTTTGAAAATCTAAACGATCAACGGTTTGATGTCATCGTCAGCAATCCGCCGTACATTGAATATCATGACGTGCATCTTACGCAAGGCGATTTACGTTTTGAGCCTATGAGCGCTTTAGCCTCTGGTGCAGATGGCTTGGATGACATTCGTCTAATTATTGGGGATTGCTTAATCCACCTAAAACCGCAAGGCTGGCTGATGCTGGAACATGGTTATAATCAGGCGGAGCAGGTGACTGATTTGATGGCAGATGCAGGGTTAACCAATATTGAAACAATTAAGGATTTAGGTAACAATGACCGCGTTACGCTAGGCAAAAACTCCCTAATTGTAAGTACTCATTGGGACTAGGCTACTATCGTTTATAGCCGTTTTATTTTTACACTTATAAGCTCCATCAAAACAGAAAGTTTTTATGATTAACCACATTCGCCTCGCCATACGTAACGACTTAGAAGCGCCTGCCGAAGCGCGCACATTTGGCTCTGGCTGGTTAAGTGGCGTTGCGGCTTTAGTGATTGGTATTGCAGGTTTATTTTTAATGCTTAGCTCGCAATACTCTGCATTTTTCTCTACCAAAGAGCTTGGTGGTTTATACAAACTGCCTTATTTAACTTTAATCATCCAAATACTTTTGGGCATTGGCTATGCCTTAGCCTGTATCAACATGATGCTCAGACGCAACCGAGTGCTTGGGTTCAGCGCGATTGCCGTGGTGTTTTTAGCGACTATTGTTGGCGAAATGAGCTCTGGCACATCCAGCGCAAATCCAAATGCAACACACTTAGCCTCGCTTGGTTTAGATTGGTTTGTGCTGAATATTTTATTCACAGGTTTACTTTTTGTACCGTTAGAAAAAATGTTCGGGCGCCTTAATCAACCACTCTTCAGAACCGAATGGCGTGAAGATTTATTCTATTTCCTGCTAGGCAGTT
This sequence comes from Methylotenera sp., assembly GCA_031359365.1. Classification (GTDB taxonomy): domain Bacteria; phylum Pseudomonadota; class Gammaproteobacteria; order Burkholderiales; family Methylophilaceae; genus Methylotenera. Next base: position 1,586 of record JANLZY010000056.1, read on the forward strand.
TGCTTGTACAAAGCTTGGCATTTCTCACCCTTGCACCTTCCATGGCAATCTTGCAGCACACGGGTAATTGGGCAGAATTCAGACAGATGGTGGCGAATCAACCATTATGGCTACAAATCATTGAAATCATGTTTCTAACTGACTTTGTGCAATATTGGTTTCACCGTGCTTTCCACCAGATTCCATTTCTGTGGGGCTTTCATGCGGTACATCATTCGGCTAAATATATGGATTGGTTAGCGGGTTCGCGCATGCATATCGTCGAAATTGTTGGCTTGCGTTCTATGACGATTATTCCAATGTATGCGTTAGGTTATGCTGAAAATGCGCTGCATATTTACATTTTTCTGGTGTATCTCAATGCAACATTTATCCACGCCAACGTACGTTTTAATGTGGAATGGCTCAAACCCTTCATCGTCACGCCGCGCTTTCACCACTGGCATCACGGCATAGAAAAAGAAGCGATCGATGTGAATTTTTCCATTCACTTTCCGCTGATTGACCGACTATTTGGCACTTATTACATGCCGACAAATCAGTGGCCTAGCGGCTATGGCGTAGGCGGACATCCAGTGCCAAATGGTTATTGGCAACAATTTTATTATCCATTTAAACGCAAAGCCTAATTTTTAACTACCTTTTGTATGAAGCCGCTAATTTCAATAGCGGCTTTTTTTGCTGCTATTTGTAGTAATAGATGTGGCGCATCCAGCTCAACCAAGCTTACGTTCTTCGCATATTTAACGATAGCTTTTGATGCTGATGAAGGCACTAAATGGTCTTGCTTACCCTTCAAATAAAGTATCGGAACATTTATTTTTGAAAGTTTTGCTAAATAATCCACGGCAATAACGGCATCTAGCCTTGCTCGCATAGTTTCAGGTGATACTTTTGGCAAAGTTGCTTTTAACTGCTCATAAACTTTGCAATCATTACCATTACTCATCAGTAATTTACTGATAACACTCAATAATTTATCTGTAATTGTTATTGCAGGCACTAAAAAGCTCCAATTGGAAAGCAGCGGTCTAGGGTTAGTGGCAAAGGCGCAGCTCAAAATCACACCTTTAAGTTGTTCGTTGGCACTAGCAGCTAGAGCGATTGCAATCGGCCCAGAAAAAGACTCGCCCAGTAACACATATGGAATGTTCTTAGGAGTCTGAATGTCGGCAAGTGCGGTTAGCTCTTCGTAATTCAAAATGCAGGCAGTTGGATAACGAACCACCACCGTCTTAATTTCAGGCGAAAGCTCTGTTAGCAAGTTTTCAAACAATTCACCAGTGCCATCCATGCCTGGCAATAGTACAAGTGTTAAGGCTATTTCATCTGACATATTAATATTGACCCTTTAGCTTCACGTAACTATCTGCCGAGGCTTTTAAATGCGCAATTTCATCTGGCGTTAAGGCCCGTACTTTCTTTGCTGGGCGCCCGATATATAAATAGCCGCTTTCGAGCACTTTTCCTTCTGGCACCAAGCTACCAGCGGCAAGTAACACTTGTCTTTGCACCACTACTTTGTCCATCACGATGCTGCCCATGCCAATCAAACAGGTATCTTCAATGGTGCAGCCATGCAATATCACCGTATGTCCTATCGTGACGTTATCACCAATAATTAACGGGGAACCTTGCGGGTCATCGCTAGATTTATGATTCACGTGCAGCATGCTTAAATCTTGAATATTGGTGTTTTTACCTATGCGGATAAAATTTACATCGCCGCGTATCACCGCACTAGGCCACACCGAGCTGTTTTCGCCGATGCTCACTTCACCTATGATAGTGGCGGACTCATGTATGTAAGCACTTTCAGCGACGTTTGGTGCTTTACCCTGAAATGTTTGAATGTTTTTTAATTGCATGATCACGCCTCTTTATATACAAGCTAGTTTTTTTACAAGCCTGCTTCCTTCAAGTTAAAATCACACTAACCAGAATTACTAGCAGCAGTATTTAATTTACACATAGTATAATCACAAAATGACTGAAAATAACTCCGTTGGCACTAGTTCTGTAGGCTCTGACTCTGTTGGAATTGTTGCCCCACAAACCGCTCATTTCGACAAACCGCTCACGCTAAAAAGCGGTGCGGTGTTGCCGCAATTCGACCTTGTATATGAAACTTACGGCACATTGAATGCAGATAAATCCAACGCGGTTTTAATTTGCCATGCGCTATCTGGCACACATCACGTCGCAGGCAAATATAGTGAAAATGATAAATACGCCGGCTGGTGGGACAATTTAGTTGGTCCTAATAAGCCGTTAGACACTAATAAATTTTTCGTCATTGGCCTTAACAACCTTGGCGGTTGTCACGGCAGCACTGGCTCCGTGAGTATTAACCCCGATACCAATCAGCAATGGGGTTCGCAGTTTCCCGTTGTGACAGTTGAAGACTGGGTTCAATCTCAAGCTTTATTAGCGGATTATTTAGGCATTCAACAGCTCGCTGCTGTCATTGGCGGTAGTCTTGGTGGCATGCAAGCCTTGCAGTGGACGATTGCCTACCCTGAGCGCGTACGCCATGCTTTGGTGATTGCCTCAGCGCCTAATCTCACCGCGCAAAACATGGCGTTTAATGAAGTGGCGCGCCAAGCCATTATTACCGACCCCGAATTTCATGGCGGCGATTATTACGCACACCAAGTACTGCCACGCCGCGGCTTGCGCATCGCGCGCATGCTAGGCCATATCACTTATTTAAGCGATGATGCAATGGGCGCCAAATTTGGTCGCAAGCTTAAAGGTGATATCAAATACAGCTTTGATGCTGAGTTTGAAATGGAATCTTACTTACGTTATCAAGGCGATAAGTTCGCTGGCGAGTTTGATGCCAACACGTATCTGCGCATGACGCGGGCTTTGGATTATTACGACCCTGCACTTAATCACGATGGCGATTTAAGCGCCGCTTTAAATAAAGTCACTGCAAAATTTCTAGTGGTTTCTTTCACCAGTGACTGGCGCTTCTCCCCTGCACGCTCACGCGAAATTGTAAAAGCGCTGCTCGACAATGAACGAACAGTTAGCTATGCAGAAGTCACTGCTGCGCATGGCCATGATGCATTCTTAATGCCTGATGCGCATTACCACAACATTTTGCGCGCCTATCTAAATAGTATTGAAGTTGGTACTCACCATGCAAAATAATGTAAATATTACAAATTCAACGCAAGAATTCAGACAAGATTTTGCAATTATCTCTGGCTGGGTAAAATTCGGCTCAAAAGTACTCGATTTAGGCTGCGGCGATGGTGCACTACTACAATTTTTACGCAGCGGCTTAGAAGTAAAAGGCTATGGCGTAGAAAAAGATGATGCTAATTGGTTAACCTGTATGAACAATGGCGTGAACGTCATTCAAATGGACTTAGAAGACGGTTTATCAGGCTTTGAAGACCAGTCATTTGACACTGTCATTCTCTCGCAAACCCTGCAAGCCATGCATAATACTGAAGGTATCGTGCTGGAAATGTTGCGTGTTGGTCGCGAAGTGATCGTCACTTTCCCTAACTTTGGCTATTGGCGCAACCGCGTGCAAATTCTCTCAGGCAATATGCCAGTGTCTAAAATACTCCCGTATCAGTGGTTTGATACGCCTAATGTACACCTTTGCACCATTAATGATTTTGACCAATTTTGTAAAAATCACAAAATTTCAGTGCTAGAACGCAAAGTGATTACTGATGGCAATCAAATAGATTTTATGTCAAATTTCTTAGGCAATTTGGCTATTTATCGCTTGAAAGCCAACTAGTAGTGCATCAAAACACTGCCCAGCCGAGTATCTGGCATTTGCTGCTCAGTAAAAAAATGTTGATCTGCGTTTTCTTGGGGTTTACCTCAGGCTTACCTTTGTATTTACTTTTGCAGTTGCTTCCCGCATGGTTACGTTCTGAAGGTATGAACCTCAAAACCATCGCTGCATTTGCATTTATACAACTGCCATATTCGTGGAAGTTTGTATGGGCACCACTGATGGATAGATACAACCTCATTGCACCGCTTGGGCGCAGGCGTAGTTGGATGCTCATCACGCAGGTAGCACTTTTTGCCAGTATGATTGCTTACGGTTTTTATGAGCCTAAGCTCAATATCACGACTATCGCGGTTATTTCTACAATGATTGCATTTTTCTCCGCCAGCCAAGACATTGTCATTGATGCGTTTCGCCGCGAAATTTTAAGCGACCATGAACTAGGATTAGGCAACAGCCTACATGTGAATGCCTACCGCATTGCAGGACTAGTACCAGGCTCGCTTGGGCTGATATTGGCAGACCATTTGCCTTGGTCATCGGTATTTTGGATTGTTGCACTGTTTATGCTGCCCGGTATCATCATGACATTATTGATCCGCGAATCACTCAAAGCCGTTGCACCAAAAACACTATACGCCTCTGTGGTTGAGCCATTTCGTGAGTTTATTGGTCGCCAAGGCTGGCAAAGCGCATTATTGGTACTGGTATTTATTTTGCTCTACAAACTTGGCGATAGCATGGCAACCGCACTCGCCACGCCATTTTATTTAGATATGCACTTTAGCAAAAGTGACATTGGTGCCATTGCAAAAGGCAGCGGCTTAGTATTGCAAATTGCAGGTGCATTTGTAGGCGGCTTGTGGATGCTCAAATTAGGCATTAATCGTGCCTTGTGGGTGTTTGGTATTGCGCAAGCTGTCACAATTTTAGGCTTTGCATGGCTAGCACATGCGGGGCCTTTTGATGTCATTGGCACAGCTGAACGTAGCATGCTAGCCATTGTG
>JANLZY010000174.1:0-3433 GCA_031359365.1 Methylotenera sp.
CAATTAGGCGAGCCACTCAGCCGCCCAGACAAACTAGTAGGCAACACCTATAAAATCAAAACACCAGTGACTGAGCACGCCCTCTACATCACCATCAACGATGTCATCATGAACGAAGACACGCCACAAGAGCACCGTCGCCCATTCGAGATTTTCATTAACTCCAAAAATATGGAACACTTTCAATGGATTGTTGCGCTAACACGCGTGATGTCTGCGGTATTTCGTAAAGGTGGCGATGTGACGTTCTTAGTAGAAGAGCTTAAAAGCGTGTTCGAACCATCAGGTGGCTACTTTAAAAAAGGCGGCAAATTCGTGCCTAGTTTGGTAGCAGAAATCGGCGAAGTAGTAGAGCAGCACTTGCAAGAAATCGGCATGTTGAAAAAACCGGGTTTAGATGAGCATCAACAAAAATTAGTTTCTGAGAAAAAAGCAGAATACTTAGAAAAACACGCGCAATCAGGCGAAGAAATGAGTGCTGAAGGTTTTCCAAAAGGCGCACAGCTTTGCAATAAGTGTAATACCAAAGCATCGATTGTGATGGACGGGTGTTTGACTTGTTTGAATTGTGGTGAAAGTAAGTGCGGGTAATATCTCTTAAAAATAATTTCTAAATGAGCTTGTAGGATTGAGCAAACTTATATTTTTCGTTAACAAAGCCATGATTTTTTGTGAGTAATGTATGGTTTTGCTTATTGAATAAAATCAGTGAGTTAATCAATACTTTGTGTGCAAACGTGTAGTTTTCCTAAATCTCACCAAGATAACAAAGGACCGGTTGCTTGCGGCAACTGGTTCAATCCTAGAGTTTTTGAATTGCTGTATAGCTATAGGGTGAGGCATAAGCTGCGATTGGATAGTGCAGAAGTTGCGATCGTAGTTGGCTTTAATCTTCAATAATTTGAAAGCTAAAAGCGAGAAAATAATGGTATGGACAGCAGAGGCACCATTTCAAGGTCTAACACTAACAGGTGGAGGATTTCGCGGGTTATTTACCGCAAGAGCCTTACAAGCAATAGAAGATGACATTCAGGAGCCTATAGGACGTCATTTTGATTTGATGTCAGGAACTTCGATTGGAGGCTTGGTTGGTAGTCACCCGTTACGTTAGACATATAATAATGTCGAAACAAGAACGGAGAATAAGCAATGAAAGGTATCAGATATACAGCAGAATTTAAGGCTGAAGCACTTAAACAAATCACCGAGCGGGGTCATGGCGTAGTAGAAGTTTCTAAGCGTTTAGGCGTGTCAGATAAAAGCTTGTACAAATGGCTACGTGAAGCCGATTTACAGAAACAACCACAATTTAGCAAAGATGTTGCAGCCCTAAAGCAAGAAGTGACTAGGCTTAACGCCGCCCTCAAACGTGCCACCGAAGAACGTGACATCCTAAAAAAGGCCGCCGTGTACTTTGCCAGCCACCAAGAGTGAAGTACACCTTTATTGACCAGCATCTAAGTGAGTTTAGGGTGGTCAGCATGTGCCGAGCACTCAAAGTGCATCGCAGTGGCTATTACGCGTGGAAAACTGAACCGTTATCAGCACGGGCCATAGAAGATGTGAAACTGCTGATCGAGATTAAGCAGTCCTATGAGGACAGCCAAGGCATCTACGGTAGCCCGCGTGTACATCGTGACTTACGCGCAGCAGGCTTTAAGTGTAGTGAGAAGCGTGTGGCTAGACTCATGCGTCAAGCAAAGCTTAAATCAGTGCGCGGCTACCGTCGCCCACGCTACAAATCTGGCAAACCTGCGATTGCCAGCCCTAATCGTTTGCAACAACAGTTTGAAGTGAGCCGGCCTGATGAGGTATGGGTCACTGATATTACGCAAATCAGAACTTATGAAGGTTGGTTGTATGTGGCTGTTGTTGTCGATTTGTATTCTCGCGCTGTCGTGGGATGGTCTATGCAGGCCAACATGCGTACCGAAGTGGTTTTGGATGCCATGCTGATGGCCAAGTGGCGCAGGCAACCGCAAAAGCCTGTGATGATTCACTCAGATCAAGGCAGTCAGTTTGGTAGCGATGAGTTTAGTCGATGGTGCAAAGAAAACAACCTAGTCACCAGCATGAGCAGACGTGGCAACTGTTATGACAATGCAGTAGCTGAGTCATTTTTTAGCAATTTGAAGAAGGAAAAGATTAAAAACCGAATCTATAATACAAGGCAGGAAGCAAAATCAGACGTGTTTGAGTACATTGAAATGTTTTACAATCGTAAACGTCGGCATGGCTATCTTAACCAGATGAGCCCGATGGCATTTGAAGCGTTACAAACTGGAACTACTTGAGTGTCTAGTGAAACGGGTGATTACCAGTTTACGACTTTCCATAAAGTCCGCACTCGCTTTTATTTCAAATTCTTCCAGCCAATTTAAGCGCGTATATCTGTGATTATTAAAAGCTTCATCAGCACTAACTTCATGTTAAAGAATGCGCTTGAGTATTAATGCCAAACTAGCGACATCGTCATTTGAGCGCACTTCAACAGGCGCACAAACTGAAACTGATTTACCATATTTATGCCACTCCACATCAACACTTGGTTGGATAACAAAGTCTGCTACTTTATGTAAATTATCTTCTGCCAGTTTCAATGCCAAACCGAAACCATCCGTATTTAACTTCCTAGGAATAGTTCGCCATGCTTGTATTTTCTTACCTGAGTTTCCTAGCTTTTTGTAAATAGGTACGCTGTTATCCAGAAAGTTTTCTTGGCGCCTCTCTTTGTAGAGATGGTTTACTTGTTTCAGCGCTTTTTCCCGAATCGCATCTTTGAACGCCATGCGTGGGTGTATCCAGTCTACGCTGATGTAACATCCATTTAACATGAAGGCAAAATCTGCCCACCAAGTGAACATAGTTGGTCCGATTTCAGTGAGGGAATGATGGCAATAAACGCCATTATCAAAGTTAAATTCTCGGTGTGAAGTATGTTTAAATTGTCGTTTGATGTTTTCGTAGTAGTGATTTTTCATAGAATGTTTTTATTGGATATGTAAAATTAGTTACACCATCTGAGCATGCTATATAGCTTAGCTTTTTAATACGATTGAGGATATTTCACTCAAATGTAATTTGAAAGTGGACATAATCCAAGAGTTTAAGGGTCGTATTATTCTGATATTAAGTTTAGTTAACAACTTTAATTGCTTAGAACATGAAAATAGCTTAATTAATTTTAATTGAGGCTATGGAGCGAGAAACCGCGAGATATGAACCCAGCCAGCCAATGAAGATGGCGAAGCCGATGATGCCGATAAAGAGCTGACCGTTAAATAAAGGTAAGCTGAAGTCGCTGCTGTACAAGCTGGATAGTTGTTGCACCGATAGATTGAATACCTTTATTTAACGGTCAGCTCTTTATCGGCATCATCGGCTTCGCCATCTTCATTGGCTGGCTGGGTTCATATCTCGCGGTTTCTCGCTC
>JANLZY010000204.1:0-2062 GCA_031359365.1 Methylotenera sp.
TGCGGTACAAATGACTGACTTTAAAAAAGAAGGCGTGGTCGCATCCAGTGCGTGGCCGTATCAAGTGAATGGATTGAAAACTGAAAAACAACCCATTGCTTCAGTGATTCCAACAGAAGGGGCAACTGGTTGGGCAGATACCACGATGTTGGCAGCCAAAGCCCAGCATGTGAATTGCGCTTATAAATGGATGGAACATTCGCTCAACCCAAATTTACAATCAGGCTTAGCTGAATGGTTTGGCTCAAACCCTGCCGTGCCCACTGCTTGTAAAACCAAAGCACCAGGTGGTAGCGATTTCTGTGGAGACAATGGATTTACTCGCTTTACTGAAATTAAATTCTGGAAAACACCACAAGGTAAATGTTCATTAGCAGAAGGTTGCGTGCCTTACAGCCGCTGGACCGCTGATTATATTGCCATTATGGGTGGTAGATAATTGGTGCGGTAGATAATTGCCAAATTAATTATATGATAGCTAGCCAAAATCTATGACAATTGCTGTTGAGTTCTCTGCCGTCAGCCGACATTATGGCGATGGCAAACAAATAGTAAGGGCTGTTGATAACGTTTCTATTGCCGTCGCGGAAGGTGAATTTTTTTCTATGCTGGGGCCTAGCGGCTCTGGCAAAACCACCTGCCTGCGTTTGATTGCTGGGTTCGAGCAACCAAGCACTGGCAGTATTCATATTTTCGGTAAAAATGCCACTGGCTCGCCGCCTTATGAGCGCGAAGTGAATACGGTGTTTCAAGATTACGCGCTATTCCCTCACATGAATGTGTTAGATAACGTGGCTTATGGTTTACGTGTAAAAGGTGTGCAAAAATCTGAAAGCTACAAGTGTGCGGAAGATGCACTCACCTTGGTTGCACTAGCAGATTATGGGCTGCGTAAACCCAGCCAACTATCAGGTGGGCAACGTCAGCGTGTCGCCTTAGCGAGAGCTTTGGTGAATAAGCCGAGAGTACTTTTGCTAGATGAACCGCTAGGCGCATTAGATTTAAAGTTACGTGAGCAAATGCAGCTAGAACTCAAAACTTTGCATCGAAAGTTAGGCATTACCTTCATCTATGTCACACATGATCAAAGCGAAGCACTATCAATGTCTGATCGCGTGGCGGTATTTAATCACGGCAGAATCGAGCAGGTTGACCACCCGCGGCAACTCTATACAGAACCTAAAACCAGCTTTGTGGCAGACTTTGTTGGCACTGCCAATGTGGTGAGCGGTGCGTTGGCAATGCAGATTACGGGCAATCAACAGCCGTTTTCTATACGGCCTGAACATATTAGTATTCTTTCAAATTCAAAGATAGTAAATGCGGATACGGCACAAAATCAGATGATGCAAATCGCTGGTGAAGTGATCGATATTCAATATCATGGCGCTACTAGCAAAATCGAATTTGATGTGCATCATGACGCTTTCACGCAAAGACTCATGATGGTGCTTTCCAACACTGAGCACACTGAGGCGCAGCTACCGCAAGTTAAGCAAAAGCTCATGCTGTGCTGGCCAAAAAATCGCATGGTCATGTTAGAAACACATGGCAACGATTAACCTGAAATTTTATTGATGATGCAATCTGCAGTGAGCTCATCACCAACAATCAACACCAGCAATAAGGCTTTGCGCTGGCTTGCCAATACGTTATATCGCAAAGACAATCTCTTTTTATTGTTATTACTCACACCGCCTCTACTTTGGTTTGGTGTCGTTTACTTAGGCTCTTTGTTCGCCTTGCTTTGGCAAAGTTTTTATACGTTTGATAGTTTCAGCATGCTGGTCACGCCAGATTTAACGCTAGAAAATTACCGTAGCTTATTTGACGCGACCAACTTTGACATTATCTTACGCACACTCGCTATGGCAGTAAGCGTGACGATTGCCACTGCACTTATCGGCTTTCCCATTGCTTACTATATGACACGTTATGGCAGCCCAACTGAAAAAGGGTTTTTCTACGTGGCAGTCATATTACCTATGTGGGCGAGTTACATTGTAAAAGCTTACGCATGGACTGTGATTCTGTCGCAACAAGGCGCGCTCTATTGGTGTAT
>JANLZY010000205.1:0-2018 GCA_031359365.1 Methylotenera sp.
GTGCGCCAGGCCAACCCCCAATTAGGCTCAGCAGTTGTAGAGTAGCTTCTGGCGTTCTTTGCGAGTCACCTTTAGCAGCACGCTTGTCTAACCAATAAAAGATCAATGTAACTAGGCTAGCAGCCGCATAAATCAGTAAAACAATTGGCGATAAGCGATTCACAGCAACTGCAATACATAAAATGCTTAGATAAGCTAAAGTTAAATAAACAGGTATCATGCTTTGATCTAAGCTGAGAGTCTTTTGCTTGTTAACATAATGCACCTCGCTGGCATTCGCTCTGCCCTGACTATCAGTGATGAGTTGGTATGTTACCAACTCATCACCTTTAGGTCGTTTACGATAGCCGGTAAATGCTTTTATATGCAAATATACTTGCTTGCCACCACCATTGGGTGTGATAAAACCAAAGCCTTGCTCATCTTTCCATGCGGTGATTTTGCCTTGATAACGCATGTGAAAGTGTTAAGTGTTTTGAATGACAATATTCGGAAATTTCCCGCTGTGATCTAAACTTGTATTAGCGATTTTAATCGCAGCTTTACGCGCAATCTCTTTGTAGATATTGGCAATTTTAGAGTCTGGTGTGGCGACTACTGTAGGTTTTCCGCTATCAGCTTGTTCGCGAATCGTGATGTCTAAAGGTAAGCTGCCTAGCAAATCTACGTTGTAGTCTTTGCACATTAAAGCGCCGCCGCCTGCGCCAAAAATATGTTCTTCATGACCGCAATTTGAGCAGATATGCGTGCTCATATTCTCGACAATACCTAAAATTGGGATGCCGACTTTTTCAAACATCTTCAAGCCTTTACGAGCATCTAACAGCGCAATGTCTTGTGGAGTGGTAACTATAATTGCACCAGTGACAGGAATTTTTTGTGCAAGCGTCAGTTGAATGTCGCCAGTGCCTGGTGGCAAATCGACAATAAGGTAATCTAAATCACGCCATTTTGTCTCACGTAATAATTGCTCCAACGCACCTGTTACCATTGGGCCGCGCCATACCATAGGTGTATCTGCATCAATCAGAAATCCAATCGACATCGCTTGTATGCCGTGCGCTTCCATCGGGTCCATCGTTTTGCCATCTTTACTTTCAGGGCGACCGCTAATTCCTAACATTTGTGGCTGACTTGGGCCGTAGATGTCTGCATCTAGCAAACCAACGGTCGCGCCTTCTGCAGCTAATGCCAATGCCAAGTTAACAGAAGTGGTTGATTTACCTACGCCGCCTTTGCCAGAAGCCACCGCAATGATGTTTTTCACGTTAGGTAATAATGTCACACCTTGCTGGGCTTTATGCGCAACGATACGGCTACCTATATTCACATTCACATTGCCAACATCGGGTAAGGCTTTGAGCGCGTTACTTACCAGTGATTGCACCTCTGCCATCACTGACTTTGCTGGGTAACCAAGCACAATGTCTACACTAATATCATTGCCATTGATTTGGATATTTTTAGCAGATTTGCTGGTGATAAAATCTTTGCCAGTATTCGGATCTATGCAAACTTTTAAGGTGCTTTGGATAAGTAATTCTGAAATTGCCATTGCGTAAATTCCTGATTGTAGAGTTAGGGTTAATAACTTGAGTAAAAAGATAAGGTATTTTAACTGATAGTTTGATTGAATGTCTGTTTGATAGCTAAGTCATGGGTGTGCTTTGTTCAATAAAATAGGTAATCAGCGCTGGGTGAAGCCCGCGTCATTTGCTAGAATAGCGATTTAGCTTAATAGATCCATTTATCTCATGGCAACTGCAAACACCCCTCGTAAAATTCTTGTTACCTCAGCACTACCTTACGCCAATGGCAGTATTCACCTCGGGCATTTGGTGGAATATATCCAAACTGACATTTGGGTACGTTTTCAAAAAATGCAAGGGCATACCGTGCATTATGTGTGTGCCGATGATACGCACGGCACCCCGATTATGTTGCGTGCAGAAAAAGAAGGCATTACACCAGAAGCCTTAATTGAAGGTGTTCACAAAGAACATACTGCAGATTTCAGT
>JANLZY010000486.1:0-6107 GCA_031359365.1 Methylotenera sp.
CTATTGGATGCCATTCACTGCGAATCTGCAATTCAAAGCCATGCCGCGACTATTTAAAGCGGCCAAAGGCAATTACTTCACGTCCATAGACGATAGGCAAATTCTTGATGGCACCGCAGGTTTGTGGTGCGTACCAGCTGGACATGGTCGTACTGAAATCGCCACTGCAGTTGGCAACCAATTATTAACACTGGATTACGCACCAGCGTTCCAATCCAGCCATCCATTAGCCTTTGAGGCTGCGGAACGTGTAGCAGCTTATATGCCCGCAGGCTTAGACCGCATCTTCTTTACCAACTCAGGTTCAGAATCGGCTGATACAGCGCTAAAAATCGCACTTGCTTACCACCGTGTATGTGGCAACCCTTTGCGCAATAAACTGATTGGTCGTGAACGCGGTTACCACGGCGTGAATTTTGGTGGTATCGCAGTGGGTGGCATCGCTGGTAATCGTAAAGCTTTTGGCAATGGCTTAGCTGGGGTTGACCATATTCGCAATCCATTAGATATTGCAAAAAACGCATTTACCAAAGGCGTACCTGCCGATGGCGGCATTGCGCTGGCGAATGAATTTGAGCAACGCATACTCACGCTGCATGATCCATCGACAATTGCCGCGCTGATTGTAGAACCCATGCAAGGCTCGGCTGGTGTAGTAGTGCCGCCAGCGGGCTACTTAAAACGCTTACGTGAAATTTGCACGCAATACGGTATTTTGTTAATTTTTGATGAAGTCATTACAGGCTTCGGGCGACTTGGTACTAAGTTTGGCGCCGATTATTTTAATGTGATTCCGGACATTATCACGTGTGCAAAAGGGCTTACCAATGGCGTTGTACCTATGGGAGCGGTCGCCGTAAAGCGTGAAATTTACGATGCCTTTATGGAAAAATCGCCCTTAGGTGCAATTGAATTGCCGCATGGTTATACTTATAGCGCGATTCCAATTGCTTGCGCTGCTGCCATTGCCACATTGGATATTTTTGCAGCTGAAAAGTTAGAAGTGCGCGCAGCCAGCTTAAGCGCCTATTTTGAACAAGCCGCACACAGCCTAAAAGGCTTGCCGATGGTGAAAGATATTCGCAACATTGGCTTAGTGGCAGGGATTGAGTTCGAAGCAATCGCAGGTAAAGCAGGTGCCATGGCTTTCGCTACTTATTTAAAGTGTTTTGAAATGGGCATACATGTGCGCTTTACAGGCGACATCATTGCAATTTCACCGCCATTAACCATAGAGAAGAATGAAATAGACCGTATTTTCAACACGCTTGCAGATGCAATTAAATGCGTAGCCGCCGCTGGCGAAGTGGGCTTAGACGCGAGCAATTACCTTAAGAAAGAACAAGCTTGGGCGGTGCACCAACACGCAACATTATAGGTCGGGATTTCACTCAGAATAAGGAGTTCGATTTTGAACTACTATATTCTGTAGAGAAGCCAAGTACTGGCTCAACCCGACAAATCGGACTGAAGTCCGACCTACCAGTTAATGCCGTATAAAATTAATACAATATATAAAATGGAATCACAAAAATGAGCATAAAAACAATCGGACACTACATCAACGGTCAGCACATCGCTGGCGCTAGCGGCAGATTAAGTGATGTTTACAACCCAGCCACAGGTGAAGTGCAAGCAAAATTAAGCAACGCGAGCGTAGCAGAAACCGAAGCGGCGATTACTGCGGCACAAGCGGCATTCCCAGCATGGGCTGCCATGCCAGCACTCAGACGCGCACGCGTCATGTTTAAGTTCAAAGCCTTACTTGATGAACATGCCAACGATTTAGCTAAAGCGATCTCACTGGAACATGGCAAAACGATTAGTGATGCACGAGGTGAAGTCACGCGCGGAATCGAAGTAGTAGAGTTCTCTTGTGGCATGCCGCATTTACTCAAAGGTGATTTTAACGAGCAAGTCGGCACGGGCATTGATACCTACAGCATGCATCAACCGCTTGGCGTAGTTGCTGGTATTACGCCTTTTAACTTCCCCATCATGGTGCCGCTATGGATGATTCCCATGGCATTAGCGACTGGCAACACGTTTGTACTAAAACCATCAGAAAAAACGCCAAGTGCAAGCTTGATGATTGCGGATTTACTTGCTGAAGCCGGTTTACCAGCAGGTGTATTTAACTTAGTCAATGGTGATAAAGAGGCGGTTGACGTATTACTCACGGATAAGCGCATTCAAGCCATTAGCTTTGTAGGTTCAACACCAATTGCTGAATATATTTACAGCACTGGCACTAAAAATGGCAAACGCGTACAAGCATTAGGTGGTGCTAAAAACCACTTAGTCGTGATGCCAGACGCGGATTTAGATCAAGTGGCAGATGCATTAATTGGCGCAAGTTACGGCTCTGCTGGTGAGCGTTGCATGGCGATTTCTGTAGCCGTAACAGTTGGCAATATTGCTGATAAATTAGTCGAAAAACTAAAAGACAAAGTTAAAACCATCGTGATAGACCAAGGCTTAAATGAAAAAGCTGATATGGGGCCATTAGTGACGCCACAGCACTTTGCCAAGGTGAAAGAATATGTCGATTTAGGTGTTGAAGAAGGTGCAAATCTAGTGATTGATGGTCGTGGCTACAGCCATGCAGGTCACGAAAAGGGCTTCTTTTTAGCGCCATGCTTATTCGACAATGTCACCAAAGACATGCGCATCTATAAAGAGGAAATTTTTGGCCCAGTGTTATGTGTAGTACGGGCTAAAACATTTGAAGAGGCCTTGCAATTAGTCAACGACCATGAGTTTGGTAATGGCACGGCAATTTTCACACGTGACGGCGAAGTTGCACGTGAGTTCACTAGCCGTGTACAAGCTGGCATGGTTGGCGTGAATGTGGCGATTCCTGTGCCCATTGCATTCCATAGCTTTGGTGGCTGGAAACGCTCGTTATTTGGCGACCATCATATCTACGGCACAGAAGGCATGCGTTTTTACACACGCTTAAAAACCACGACTTCTCGCTGGCCTTCTGCCACTAAAAGTACAGGTTCTGAATTTGTCATGCCGACAATGAAATAAAAACACCTAATCAATTCAAAAAATAAATTACTAAGACTAAAAACATGTCATCTTTAAAACGCGTTGCTGAATTAATTAAGAAAAATAAAATCACCGAAGTCGAGTGCCTATTCCCTACTATCAACGCCACACTACGTGGCAAGGTGATGCGCGGACATGACTTTGCAGAAGGCAAAGAGTTACGCATTGCCAGAGCTGTGATTTTACAAACCATTAATGGGGAATACTGTGATGACTATGTGATTGGTGCGACAGATAACGACACCATACTTAAGCCAGATTACAGTACATTTAAAATACTGCCATGGCAGCCACAGCGTGCTTGGGTGCTGCATGACTGCATGAATTTTGATGGTAGTCCGTCAGAACACGCACCGCGCAATGTGCTTAGAAAAGTTTTAGCGCAATATCAAGCACTTGGTTTACAGCCTGTAGTCGCGCCAGAAATTGAGTTTTATCTATTTAAACGTGACGGTCAAGAAGCAACAGGTTTCACGCCACCTGCTATACGTGGTGGCAGCATAGAACTAGAGCGTCAAATGGCCTATAGCCTCAACTCTACTGCTGAAATGCGCGACTTTTGGCAGGCACTACAAGCCGCTTTTGATGCACTGGAAATCCGTACCGATACTTGGCTGCATGAAATGGCACCCAATCAGTTTGAAATTAATCTGCTGCATGGTAATGCGCTTAAACTTGCCGATGATGTGGTGCTGCTTAAGCATACCTTGCGTGAGATTGCCGCTCAACATGGCTTAAATGCGGTGTTCATGGCGAAACCCTTAGCTGATTACGATGGCAGCTCTATGCATTTACACCAGAGTATTGTTGATGCCAAAGGCAGCAATATCTTTAGTGATAAAAAGGGAAATGCCTCACCAGAGTTTTACGCCTATATTGCAGGCTTACAAACCTACATGGCAGATTTAATGCCATTTATGGCACCCTACTTTAACTCGTGGCGCCGCTATGCACTAGGCACGCAAGCACCAGTTAACTTGCAATGGGGGCATGATAACCGCACCATTGGCTTACGTGTACCGCACTCTGTTGCTGCAGCGCGTCGCGTTGAAAATCGCTTTGCTGGCAGCGATGCCAACCCATATTTAGCAATGGCCACTTCGCTTGCTTGCGGCTTACGTGGCATGCAAGAAAAACTGAAGCCTACCGCACCCTTGGATGATAAAGATGGCTATGAATTTCCACGTGAAATTGCTATTGGCTTAGAAAGTGCCATCACGCAGCTTAAGCAAAGCAAATCTGCGTGTGAAATGTTTGGCAACGAATTTATAGATGCCTTCTGTAATGTTAAAGAGATTGAATTGGCGCACTTTATGTATGAAGTGAGTAGCTGGGATAGACGCTATTTGGCTTTGCAAGTTTAAGTTGCATGCTCACTGCACAACTATCTGATAAGCATCGCAACTTAAGCATAGTTGCGCTCAATGCCGTTTCTACGCTTTCGCAGGTTGGTCAGTATGGGCTAGGCACAACCTTGCTGCCCATCGCATTAGTGGCTAAAGGCGCAACGCCAGAGCAAATTGGTATCACTAGCTCCGCACTGTGGCTAGGCATGTTGGCGGGGCTTTTAGTTACAGGTCAACTCAATCAAGCTTTGGGCTATCGCACCACTGTGATTATAGGCTTGGTCATTAGCGCATTAAGCTTTGCTGTAATGCCGTGGCTTGATTGGCAATGGTGGCTTATTCCCGCTGCTGCTATCGGTTTTGGTTTAGGTTTGCGTTGGATAGCCAACGAAACTTGGCTCTATCGACTCGCGCCTGCACATGCACGTGGCAGAATTATCGGCATCCACGAAACTTTGATTAGCATTGCGGCAGTCTTAGCGCCGCTGATTATTGTGAGCGTGGGTGCAACCAAACCAACTGCGTTCTGGATAGCGGGTGCCATCATCATGCTGGCGATCATACCGCTATTCATCGCGGTCACTTTACCCGTCACAGATAGCTCGCAAGAAAGTAACTCCAAAGACAGTCATTTAAATTTAGGCAAACCTATCAAAATAACCATCGCATTTTTAATGAGATTTGGTGCGCTAATCGCAGGTTTGGGCGGCTGGATGGAAGGCAGTATTTTGGCGTTTTTACCTGTATATAGCGCTGATATTGGCTTAGCTAGCAGCGATGTAGCTTGGTTACTCACCATACTAGGCATTGGCGCGATGACTTGTCAGTTTGCGATAGGTTGGTTAGCGGATAACAAAGGCTTATTATGGACAGCCACACTATGCACTTTTGCCGCATTGTTAGCGGTGCTAATTGCAATCATATTCGAAAAAAGCTTCTTAAATTTAGCCGTAACCATGTTCATATTAGGCGGTGTAGGCGGAGGTTTACTTACACTAGGCATCTTTTGGGCAACACTGACTGATACAACTGCGACAAAGGCAAGCCATTCAGCAGTAGACTTAAGCAATCGCGTCAGACAAGTGTCTATTGTTTACACGATTTTGTCCGCTGCAGGACCCTTTGTCGCAGGCTTTATAGTGAGCCATGCCGGCAGTAGAAGCTTATTTTGGCAGCAATTAGCGGTGATATTGGTGATTGCAATCGTGCTATTTTGGCAATCCCATAAAAAGTAGCTTCACATTTATAAAATGGCTACACTCACAATTACATGCCAGAATAAACAGGTCCACTTCCACCCTCAGGCGGAACCCACACAATATTCTGTGTTGGATCTTTAATATCGCAGGTTTTGCAGTGTATGCAGTTTTGCGCATTAATCTGCAAATGTTTTGCTTCATTCTTAACGACTATTTCATACACGCCAGCGGGGCAATAGCGTTGTTCTGGCGCATCATATTTGGCAAGGTTGATGCTAATCGGGACAGTATTGTCTAGTAAATGTAGATGACATGGTTGATTAGCATCATGCGCAATATTGCTTAGACTAATTGAGTTGAGCTTATCAAAGCTATAAATTCCATCAGGTTTAGGATAGCTAATTTTTGGCATATCAGCCGCTGGTTTAGTGCAGCTATGGTCAGCTTTATCATGCTGAAGCGTCCATGGCAAATATAACTTAAATGCCGCCAACCACATTTCTAA
>JANLZY010000219.1:0-5015 GCA_031359365.1 Methylotenera sp.
TTTTATCGGGTTTAATTGCTGGCTACCATGATAATTTAGCGATTTATAACAAAATCCCTCAGCGCTTACGTGCCGTGACGTGGATGCAAAAACTTTTGGGTGTCGCACGGCTTAATCGCATTGCGAATTACGTAGAAAACAACTTAGGCGCATTGGCTGGTAACTTTTATTTTGGTTGTTTGTTAGGTGGCATGAGCGCAATAGGCGTGTTATTTGGTTTGCCGTTTGATATTCGACACATTGCCTTCTCGTCAGCTTTTGCTGGTTATGCCGCTGCTGGCTTAGACTTTATGTTAAGTTGGCAAGCAGTTGCCTATATTGCTTTGAGTTTGGTGTTAATCGGTTTTGTAAATCTTGCAGTAAGTTTTAGTTTGGCGCTTTATGTGGCGATGAAATCGCGCAGGGTTCGCTTTAAGCAATGGCGATTATTGTTGGGTAATTTGGCAACCAGATTAAATCAACATCCAGGCGAATTCATTTTCCCGCCTAAAAAATCGGCTGATAACACTATTGCTCATCATGAGTAACACTCAACAAACTACCAGCCCTGCGGAGTCAGTCGCTAGTCACACCCCAATGATGCGCCAATATCTTGGCTTAAAAGCTCAGCATCCAGACATGTTGTTGTTTTATCGCATGGGCGATTTTTATGAGTTATTTTTTGAAGATGCCGAAAAAGCCTCACGCTTACTTGGCATTACATTAACACATCGCGGTAGTAGCAACGGCCAGCCTATTAAAATGGCGGGTGTGCCATATCATGCAGCTGAAGGTTACTTAGCTAAGTTAGCCAAGTTAGGCGAAGCGGTTGCAATTTGTGAGCAAATAGGTGATCCCGCAACTAGCAAAGGCCCTGTTGATAGACAAGTCGCTCGTATTTTAACGCCAGGTACTTTAACCGATACTGCGCTGTTAGACGAATCTCGCGATAACCAGTTACTCAGCATATTTCAAGCAGAAGGCGTGATTGGTTTGGCGCGTTTGAACCTTGCTTCTGGTACGTTTATTTTAAGCGAGATTGCAGTCGGGCTATTAGGCCAAGAGATTGAGCGCATTGCCCCCAGTGAGATTTTGCTGGCGGATGATTTTCAGCATACGGCAATTGCTTTAAGCAAAGTGGCTAAAAAGCGTTTAAGCCCTTGGCAGTTTGATTTTGACAGCGCGTTTAATACCCTCACCAAACAGTTAAACACTTATGATCTGAATGGTTTTGGCTGCGGCAGTCTTAATCCAGCCATTTGTGCGGCGGGTGCTTTACTTGATTATGTGAAACACACGCAACGCACCACCTTACCGCATATCAATGCTATCTCAGTTGAAATGACTAGCGCCTATGTACAGTTGGACGCAGCCACACGCCGCAATTTAGAAATTGACCTGACCTTGCGTGGCGAAGCCAGCCCCACCTTATACTCATTGCTCAATACCACGCAAACTGCCATGGGTGCACGGCTTTTGCGTCACTGGTTGCATCACCCATTACAAGATAGAAATTTGGTGATGAAACGCCATGAAGCAGTGGCTGAGCTGATTCAGAATAATAGTTACGCAATGTTGCCGCTAAAGAATATGGGCGATATAGAGCGCATCACAGCCCGCATTGCCCTTAAGACAGCTAGGCCGAGAGATTTATCGGGCTTGACTGCAAGTTTGCAGCAACTACCTTTACTGCAAGAACAATTGCAAAGCTCACAAACCAGTTTGTTGCAAACACTGGGCTCAAGTTTAACTGCGCCGAACGCGGTTGTAAGTTTGCTGACTACCGCGATTAAAGCCGAGCCTAGCGTTGTTTTGCGTGAAGGTAGCGTGATCGCAGATGGCTATGATGCTGATTTAGACGAGTTACGCGCGCTGCAAAATAATCATGGCGAATTTTTGTTGCAATATGAAGCTGCTGAAAAAGCACGCACAGGCATTACCAATTTAAAAGTTGAATACAATAGTGTGCACGGCTTTTATATTGAAATGAGTCGCACGCAAGCGGAAACCGCTCCTGCAGAATATCGACGTCGTCAAACGCTAAAAAATGTTGAACGCTTTATCACACCTGAGCTTAAAGCTTTTGAAGACAAAGTATTGAGCGCGAATGACCGCGCACTCGCACGCGAAAAATTGCTTTTTGCCGAAGTGTTAGAGAAGCTAATGCCGTTTATCGTCGCCCTGCAGACCAATGCTGGTGCGGTTGCTAGTTTGGATGTATTAAGTTGTTTTGCAGAACGCGCTGAAACACTGAATTATGTTGCGCCAGAATTCATGACAGAAGCTGGCATTCAAATTGCTAATGGTCGCCATCCTGTGGTTGAAAGTATCGCCCAACCCTTTATTGCCAATGATGTAGTGTTAAATCCCTATCGCCAGTTGTTGCTCATTACCGGTCCTAACATGGGTGGTAAATCAACCTTTATGCGGCAAACTGCGTTGATTGTATTGTTGGCGCATTGTGGATGTTATGTTCCGGCGAGTTCGGCTAAAATCGGAGAAATTGATCGAATTATGACGCGAATCGGCGCCTCTGATGATTTAGCAGGTGGTCGTTCTACCTTTATGGTGGAAATGACAGAAACCGCTAACATTTTGCATAATGCGACAGATAAAAGCTTGGTGCTGCTAGATGAAATTGGTCGCGGCACTTCAACCTTTGATGGTTTAAGTTTGGCCTGGGCTGTGGCTAAGCAGTTGCTAGAGAAGAACCGCAGCTACACGCTTTTTGCAACCCACTATTTTGAACTTACACGCATTGTGGATGAGTTTAAACAAGCCGCTAATGTACATCTAGACGCGGTTGAGCATGGTCATAATATAATCTTCATGCATAAGGTTGAAGAGGGTGCAGCTAATCAAAGTTATGGTCTGCAAGTGGCGCAGTTGGCGGGCATTCCTAAATCTGTGGTGGCGAGCGCAAAGCGCAAATTACTGCAGCTTGAAAACCAAAATGTGGCAAACAGCAACGCCCAAGTAGATTTGTTTGCAAGCGAAGCAATTGCGCCAGAAATAGTGTTGCATCCGGTGGTTAATGCGTTGGAAGGCGTTAATCCAGACGATTTAACGCCTAAGCAGGCTTTGGAAGTGCTTTATCACCTGAAAACTTTTGTATAAGCGTGCAATGTTTTAAAGCGCAATTGTAATTTTTTGATAATGGGCTTTTAATCATTAGCCATGTTGTTAGAGAATGACTAAAATCTTCATGAAAGTCGCAGAATCTGCGCCTTGATTACTTTAACTAAAAGTTTGGTTCCGCATGCTCAGCCTAGTAAAACAAAAAGTCCTACAATTCTTAGTGACTCTTCCAGCTAAAATCTTTGCTGGATTGTTCATATTTTATTGTTTGTTTGGCTACTTTGCTGTTGATCCTTTGGCTAAGAAGCTTGTTCCTTGGATTGCCGAAAAGAAATTAGCGAGTATTGGCAGTGTTGACAAAGTGACCTTTGATCCTTTACGCTTAAAAGCCAGCGTAGAAAATTTCAAGCTAACAGAGAAGAGTGGCGCCCCTCTTGCCGGGTTCACTAAACTAGTTGTTGATTTTGAAGCGAGTGGCATCTTTAAAAGAGCTTGGAAATTCAAAGAAATCAGCCTTGTTGATCCTCAAGCACTTGTTGCTATTTCACCACAAGGCAAGCTTAACTGGGCTGATTTAATTGCCAAGTTAAATGAAGATAAAACGCCCCCTGACGATACGATTCCACGATTAATTATTCAGCAGTTATCTGTCAAGCTCGGCAATATTGAGTATGTAGATGCTAGCCGAGCCACACCACTTAAAGCTGCAATCACACCTTTAGATTTTGAACTTGGTCAATTTTCGACCTTGCCACAAGATAGAGGTAGCTACTTGATTGCCGCGAATTTTCCAGAGCAAGGTGGTACGCTTAAATGGAAAGGCAATATCGGCGTAAATCCAGTGGCTTCAAAAGGTTTTGTTGCACTTGATGGCGTTAAACTTGCCAAGCTGATGAGGGTTGTTAAAGGTGTTAACTTGCCGTTAACAGTGAGTCAAGGCGATGCACAGACGAGCTTTGAATATAACTTCTCACTACCAAACGATAAGCCTAAGCTTGTACTGAGTAACGTTGCATTAAATTTGAATAACGTAGTTGGCGATGCTCCCAATGCAAAAGTCAACTTAAAGCAGGCTAATCTGACTATACCGCGCTTAGATTTTGTAATGAACAATGCACCGCAATTGCAGTTTCAAGATTTAAATATGAAGTTTTCAGGCTTTGAAATTAATAGCGGTAGTCAATCTTTATTGGTTTTGCCACAAGTAGCGGTTAACCATGTCAGTATGGATTTAGCTGCACGTTACGCTAAGGTAGGACAAGCTCTTCTACCACAAGGCTCAGTGAGTGTTGTGATGGGTAAAACTGGCAGAGTCAATTGGCAGCAAGCATTTGCTGCTCCAACTAAAAAAAGCGAGTCTGTTAAAGCAGTTAGTTCACAGCCAAGTCTATCTAATGCTGCGAATAGCACTAATCCAGAAGCGCCATTTATACTAGAAATTGCCGATGTGCAGTTACAACACTGGAAACTTGCATATCTAGATAAGACATTCTTAAATCCATTACAAGCGAATGTAGCGGACTTTAATTTGAGCCTCGCACTCGCTATTCCAAAAGGTGAAGTGGCAATCACACAAATTCAAAGTAAAGCGACGGGTATTAGCGCAAAATCAGCTGCGAATAAGCAAGTTGCGAGCTTAGATAATATTCAGCTCTCTAATGGTGAAGTTTTGATTGCTGAACAAAAAGTAAGCATTCCTTCAGTGACTTTTAGCGGATTAAAAACCCAGATTATCAAAGAAGCTAATAAGCCACTTAACTGGCAAACGATACTTGCGCCAGCAACAAGTAGTGCTAATAATACAGTGGCTAATAAAACAAGCAATAAAGCTAATTGGGCAGTATCACTTAAAAAAGTTGCACTGGAAAATGCAAATCTTCATATAGAAGACCGCAGTTTAACTACGCCAGTAGTGATGGATGTTGAAAAAATTAACGTAGAGATGCGTGATGGTTCGT
>JANLZY010000243.1:0-5733 GCA_031359365.1 Methylotenera sp.
GCCAATGCCATGCCGCGTGATATTGAAAAAGGTCTGGATGCCGGATTCTTCCATTATCTGACTAAGCCGATTAGGGTAAAAGAATTCATGGAAACAGTGGATTTGGCACTGAAGTTTGCCAAAACAAAGCAAGAACTAGTATGAATAAAGAGCAAGTGAAAAGGAGTAGACATGAAAACTATTGAACGAGATATTTTTGACGCTAAGATTCTGATCGTGGACGACCAGGAAGCCAATATTAGCTTGCTTGAGCAGTTGCTGGCAGAGACGGGATACACATCGGTGACATCTACCAAAAACCCTGAAAAGGTATTTGAGATGCACCTTACACAACGCTATGACTTAATTTTACTCGATTTGCAAATGCCCGTAATGGATGGGTTTGAGGTGATGAAAGCGCTTAAAGCCAATCATGATGATGCTTATTTGCCGGTGCTAGTGCTTACCGCGCAGCCTAATCATAAATTGCGAGCTTTGCAGTCTGGCGCAAAGGATTTTGTCAGCAAGCCATTTGATTTAGTAGAAGTCAAAACGCGTATTCATAACATGCTTGAAGTACGCCTGTTATATAAAAGGCTTGAGAATTACAACAAAGTACTAGAGCAAACCGTGCTTGAACGCACTGCGGAGTTACGTGAAAGCGAAGCGCGCTATCGTAGTCTCACCGAGCTGGCGTCAGACTGGTATTGGGAGCAGGATGAAAACATGAATTTTACCAAGGTTTCAGGGCCAGTCCGTGAGATGCTTGGTATTCAAGTTGATGTTTCGATAGATGAAGCTCATATTGAAAAGACTAATGGTGATGAATCTAGCAACCCGCACTTAACTGGTTGGGATGAGACTGAACGTAAAGAGCTGCAGGCAACCATTGCAGCTAGACAACCATTCTTAGATTTCGTCTTCCATCGTAACGACACTGACGGCACACAAAGAAGATTTCAGGTGAGCGGAGAACCTATGTTTGACGGACACTGCCGATTCATTGGCTACCGCGGCATCGGAGTAGAGCTGACAGGTCAATACCATGCTGAAAATGGAGCCGGTTAATCATGCCTACAGCCCTGAACCAACAGCAAACTAGCGCATCGAAGCTGATTGAACCAAGGTTAGGTGAATCTAAGCTAAGTGGATCTAAGTTAGTCGAATCTAACACGAGTAAAAATCATCTGCTTGCGGCCTTGCCCAATGCTGAGTTTGAATTTCTAGCGCCGCATTTAGAACTGGTTGCTATGCCGCTTGGTGAAATGATTTATGAACCGAGTATGCAGTTGCAGCATGCCTATTTTCCAACCACATCGATTGTGTCGCTACATTATGTGATGGAGTCTGGCTCATCTGCTGAATCTGCTGGCGTGGGCAATGAAGGTATGGTGGGCATATCACTATTTATGGGTGGGGAAACCACTTCTAGCTCAGCCGTGGTGCAGACTGCAGGTCAAGCTTACCGACTGGAGCGCCGAATATTGAAACGCGAGTTTGATCGTGGCGGTTTACTGCAAAAGTTATTATTGCGTTACACCCAAGCATTGATGACGCAAATGTCACAAACCGCAGCGTGTAACCGACACCATTCAGTTGAACAGCAGCTATGTCGTTGGCTTTTACTTACCTTAGACCGCATGCCAACGAATGATTTGATTATTACCCAAGAATGGGTAGCCGGCATGCTGGGCGTACGCCGTGAAGGTATTACCGAAGCGGCAGGCAATTTGCAGCGTGCTGGTTTTATCAATTACCGCCGTGGTCACATTTCAGTGCTGGATAGAGCTGGGCTAGAGAAGCGGGTTTGCGAGTGTTACGCTGTCGTCAAAAAAGAAACCAATCGCTTGCTTTCAGATGTTCAATATCGTCAGCATGCTTAATAAACTAATTCAGTTGCCAGCGTACCCAGGTGAATAATATATTCCCGTTACCTTCGCCGCCAGGAATATAAGTTGATTGCAAGGCTAGTTTTTTATAATCAATTGAAAATAATGGAGCAATAATGGGAATGGGAATGTAGTGCATATCGCTACGCATGGTCACACCAACGGTGTAACCCAAACCTAGCCGCACATCGTTAGCGGGACGCCAAGTTTTTTGAAATCCATATCCAGCAACAGGCTCAATGTCATTGTGAGAGTCCTTAAATGCCATGCCATATAGTGCATGCCAGTCACCATCTTCATCGAAACGATATTTACCAATACCTAAGCCCCATGGGCGCTCGTTATATTCATCAATTTTTTCTTGGGTGTAGTAGCTACGGTTATGCCATGTGTTGATAGGAACGTACAGCTCATAATCTTGGGATTGCCATGTTTTAGACAGTGAGTCCTGCGCGCGTGACCATATGCTAGGTTTTGCAGACCCTTCTGCAACAGCACTGGTTGACATGATGATTAGTAAGACGGACGTGATAAATCTAAATTTCAATTTTATTCCAATGTTGATTTTTGTAATGTTAATGCATTAACGGTTTATTCTGAGGGCGACGATTCTACCGCTTTTTTAGTTTTAGCGGTGACACGCCACACTATATTTCCTACATCATCCGCCACCAGCAAGGCTCCTCGTTTATCTAGGGTAACACCAACGGGGCGACCATAAGCTTTGCCCTCTTCACTCAAAAAACCTGTTAATACCTTTAACGGCAACCCTAATGGTTTCCCGTCGCTAAAAGGTATAAATATGACTTGGTAACCGCTGAAGGGTTTTCGATTCCAAGAGCCATGCTGGCCGATAAACATGCCATTGCTGAAACGCTCTGGTAAGCTGGTTCCAAATGACGATGCCAATCCAAGCGAGGCGGTGTGCGCACCCAGAGCGTAATCTGGCACGATAGCTTTTGCGACCATTGTGGGTTGCTGAGGTTTTACACGTTCATCTACGTGCTGCCCATAATAACTATACGGCCAGCCATAAAAGCCGCCATCTTGCACTGAAGTTAAATAATCGGGCACTAAATCATTGCCAAGTTCATCGCGTTCGTTGACTACGGTCCATAGTTTATTACTTTTAGATTCCCATGCTAAACCGTTAGGATTACGTAAACCTGAAGCAAATATACGGTGCGCGCCTGTTTTGATGTTAACTTCCCAAATGGTCGCTCGATCCGTTTCAGCTTCTATGCCATTTTCTGCCACATTACTGTTCGAGCCAATCGTAACGTACATTTGAGAGCCATCAGCATTAGCGATGATGTTTTTAGTCCAATGGTGATTGCGTAAACCCGCTGGCAGATCAATCAATTTAGTACCTGGTGCGCTAATCTGTAAATCGCCGCTAGTGTATGGAAACATCATAATGGCGTCTGAATTGGCAACGTAGAGCTTATTACCAACAAGTGCCATGCCAAAAGGTGCGTTTAAGTCTTTTAGTAATACAGAGCGGACATCCGCGATACCATCGCCATTGGTATCTCGCAGTATGGTAATTTGATTCGCACTAGATACGCCAGCACCAGCGCGTTTCATCACCATGCCTTGGATTTTTGCTTTGATGCCTTTATTGTCATCTGGCTTGGCTGGCGCATTGGTTTCTGCAACCAGCACATCGCCATTTGGCAATACATACAGCCAACGTGGGTGATCTAAATCACGTGCGAATGAACTTACGATTAAATCAGTGGCGGCAATTGGCGTGGTGTTAGCTGGCCAACCTATAGCGGTCGCGATGTTCACTGTTGGGATGAGTGATTGCTGAGGTGCAGGTAAATCAGGATTTGCGCCTACCCCTAACGATGCGGGGCTTTTAGCGGGGGCACTGCATGCCAGTAGTGCAACAAATGACAGGCCAATCAGCAGGGTGCTTAAGCGCTGCTGATTAACTCTGAACTTATATTTAGACTTATATTCAAAAACATGCATCGAATCTAACTCGCTATATTCTGCCTGATAATAATAGCACAATCAGAATAATGACGATTAAACCAATCCCGCCACTTGGTCCGTAACCCCAATTTTTGCTATGAGACCAGCTTGGGATGGCGCCTACGAGCATTAAAATTAAAATAACTAATAATATGGTACCTAACATGATGTACTCCTTAAATAATTAGCGATTAGAGTCAGTTTGCTGGAGCAGGTTCTGCAGGTGGTGTAATGATGACTGTTGTATCACCAGACTTGCCAGTTTCACCAGCTTGCCCTGTGTCGCCCTGAATGCCTTCATTGCCTTGAACACCAGTATTACCTGTGTTGCCTTTATCGCCTTTGTTGCCGTCAACACCTTGCTCACCAGCTTTGCCTGCTGGGCCGGCAGGGCCAGGGACTACAACTGTTTCTGCCGGAACATTGACTACCACTGGTGTTTTATCGCAAGCACTAAGAAATAGTGCAGCAAGCAATGCGGTTGTTAATATTGAATTATTCATCATGTATCCTTTTGGTTTGAAAATTGTGGCTGCAGTTTGCCGCCATCAAATAGCCTAAGTGCTTAAACATAGTGTTTCCGTTACAGAGCCAGAATAGCGCGCTATGACGAATAGTTCTGTACGTTGTCACACAGAAGGCTGTGAATGATGAAATTAGACGCTACTCTAATTTTTAACATGCTATTTGTAGACGTTTAATTAACGTAGGTATGGAATTGGTGGAGAGTAAAATCTAAAGATAAAAAGCGGTATAGCCTTATTCAGGCTATACCGCATCAGATACATGTCAATTTATAAATAATCGCTAAATCACTAAGTTTGGCAGCTAAAGTTTTATGCTAAACATCTTTTATATTAGACATCAGTGACGCAAGGTCTTCCGCGTGTTCTTCTTCCATTGCTAAAATTTCTTTTAGCAACTTCTGAGTCGTTGGGTCAGTATCGGTTAAATATGCAATCATTTCACGGTAGCTTTCAATGGCAATGCGCTCTGCGATTAAATCTTCTTTAATCATTGCATTGAGTGTGTCGCCTGCCACATATTCAGCATGGCTGCGCTCGCTTAAGCCGTCAGGTGAAAAATCCGGTTCGCCGCCTAGCTCGGTAATGCGCTTGGCTAAGCTATCTGCATGAGCCATTTCTTCATTGGCATGTTGCAAAAACTCAGCTTTGATAGATTCTGAATGAATGCCTTTTGCCATAAAATGGTGACGTTTATAGCGCAATACGCAGACTAGCTCTGTAGCCAGCGCTTCATTCAATAGCTTGATAACGACTTTTCTATCAGCGGCATAACCTGAGGTTACGGCGCCTTCTTCAATATCTTTACGCGCACGTGCACGTAAGGTTTTAATGTCGGATATCATGGCTAAATCAGCTACAGGCTTCGCAAGTTTTTCATTCATTGGTAATTGTGTCATTTTTAATCGCTTTCTAACTATTGAGTGAAATGCTCATAAAATTTACATTTTTCACTTTAAATTAAACGTGTTTTTTTAAAAGCTGGTGTCAGTTCATCCATCACAGGCATAGTGTTGGTGTTTCTTGCTTTCACATTGTTGTGACTCTCTAATTTGGCAGTATCGGCGCTAGATTTGGACTCATGCTTAGTGCCAGCAACGATTTTACGTTGGGTATCAAGTTCTAATTTCGATGCGTTTCGTGTCGACTCAGCGGCTGCAACGCATTGATTCAATGCAGTACTTGTCACTGTATCGCAGCGCGACTTTGCAGCGTTAAACTTGGTTGAAATATTATTTTCTAAAAGTTTGTATTCATTATCCGTCATACTTTTTGCTGTAGCGAGGTTACTGAAGGTTAAGCCTATAGTAACCACCAATGCCACAAGACATAAAGCCAAATTGACCTTGTGCTCAATT
>JANLZY010000270.1:0-5998 GCA_031359365.1 Methylotenera sp.
CTCTAACTTACGGTAGCAATCCCCGAACTAGAACTGAGATCCCAATTGGAATTGTATGGTCTGGGTGTTATCTGTAGACTTACTGTTCAGTGGCTTAGCATACACTAGTTTTAAAGGTCCAAATGGTGAAAGCCAACTAATACCAAGTCCTGTTGAATAACGTAATTCACCTAAGTTATATGAAGAGTCTGAACCCCATACATTACCAGCATCAACGAAAGCACTTAATCTGAACTGTTTAGAATCTTTTAAACCAGGCACAGGCAGAAACAGTTCAGCATTACCTAGTAGGCGCTTAGTACCACCAACAGCATAATCAAGCCCTGTCGTACTATTTAGTTGTTTACTTCTTGGTCCAAGTGAACCGTTATCATAGCCTCTAACAGAATTTACACCGCCCATGAAATAGTTTTTGAAGAATGGAAATGTTTTATTGTCATATGAATCGGCGTAGCCTATTTCACCATTCAACATAAACGTAAAGTCTTTATAAAAATTCTTAAACCATGCTTGTTTGTAATCAATTTTATAATAATTCAAATCAAGCACAGGTAAAGAAACTTCAGCACTTAGCTTTTGCAACACCCCATTATTGGTAAACATAATACTATCGCGCGTGTCGTGAGCCCATCCACCAGAAAGAACAATAGAGTCACTGCTGCACCCTTTTGAGCTGGAGCCCCCACAGAAGTCTATATACTGCTGGGGACTTTGATCAGTCAAACTTATAGATGTGAAGTCTGCGGCAAGACCGAAATTGATGCCATCGCGTTCATTTAGAGGTATGCCAAACCTTACGCCTCCTCCATAAGATGACGTGCTATAAGATGCGACACTCAGTGAACTTGTATCTACGTCACGACGGTATATATCAAACCCACGACTAACGCCATCTGGCGTAAAGTAAGGATCTGTGTAAGAAAGTGAATAGGTTGTATTAACCTTACCTGTATTTATTTGAGCACTTACACGGTTACCAGTGCCCAGAAAGTTATTTTGATTGACAGTAATACCTAATACCACACCCTCACTACTAGATAAACCTGCGCCAAACTGGATGCTGCCAGTAGATTTCTCGGTGACGCTAATATTCAAATCAACTTGATCCGTAGTGCCAGGTACAGCAGGTGTTTCTACATTCACATCAGAAAAGAAATCTGTGCGAATTAAGCGTTCTTTTGAGCGATTAATCTTATCTGACGCATACCAAGCTGACTCTAGCTGACGGACTTCACGGCGAAGCACCTCATCACGTGTTCTAGTATTACCTGCAATATTAATACGTCGAACATATACGCGTTTACCAGGGTCTACAAAGAAAGTAAATGCAGCAGTATGCTGCTCTTTATTGACTTCTGGCACAGGGTTTACGTTTGAAAACGCATAGCCTTCGTTGCTGAGCCTGTCACTAATTGCTTTGCTTGACTCAGTGATTTTTTCACGACTGAATGTATCGCCCTTTTTAACTGTAATCAGTTGCTGTATTTCAGCATCAGGCACAATAGTATCACCGGCTAACTTCACTTCTGAAATCGTATATTTTTCACCTTCAGTCACGTTTACTGTGATGTAAATATCTTTTTTATCTGGCGTAATAGAAACTTGTGTTGAGTCGATATTAAATTCAAGATAACCGCGATTCAAGTAAAAAGAACGTAACGCCTCAAGGTCTGCATTAAGCTTTTGTTTTGAATACTGATCATCTTTATTCCACCAACTCATCCAATTTGGCGTAGTGAGTAAAAATTCAGCTCGCAAATCATCCATGCTAAACACTTGATTACCCACGATATTGATACTGCGGATTTTAGAAACCGCACCCTCTTCAATATCAAAACGTACCGCTACGCGATTACGCTCTAATGGCGAGACGACAGCTTTAACAGTTGCACCATATTTACCCTGAGATAAATATTGGCGCTTTACTTCTTGCTCAGCTCGGTCTAATTGAGATTTATCAAAAATCTGACCTTCAGCAATGCCAATTTGCTTCAAGCCTTCTTTCATTTTGTCTGTTGGGAATGATTTATTACCGCTAAAGTCGATTTGTGCAATTGATGAGCGCTCTTGCACTGTCACCACTAAAACATCACCTTCAGCTTCTATACGCACATCTTTAAAAAAACCAGTGTTATATAGGGATTTGATGGCCTGCGAAGCAATGTCATCATTCATAGTTTCACCAACTTTAACTGGCAGATAAGTAAACACGGTGCCAGCCTCGGTACGCTGCAAACCCTCTACACGAATGTCTTTTACAACAAAGGGTTCAAGCGCCAATGCTGAATTGGCAAACAATCCAGAAACCAACATTAAAACAGACTTAAGTTTCAGGTTCTTGAAAGTATGGTCTGTATTTTTTGAGTGTTTTAATTTTTTTAATGCCATGCAATCAGCCTGTTATTAATCTGTTTATGTCGTTATAAAACGCTAAGATCATCATACAACCCAGCAGAAAAAAACCAATTCTTTGCCCAATATTCAGGGCAAAATCAGAAGTAGGCTTTCCAGTAAAAATTTCAACTATATAATACATCAAATGCCCGCCATCTAATACTGGTATAGGCAATAGATTCAGAACTCCTATACTTATACTTATCAGCGCTAAAAATCCTATAAACACATTTAAGCCCATTTGGGCACTCTGTCCCGCATAGCTAGCAATCGTCAATGGGCCGCTTACGCCTTTTAGTGAGGTTTGTCCGATAAGAATTTTACCTAACATCTTTAGTGTGAATACTGAAATATCCCAAGTTTTCTCAGTGGCTTTAATGAGTGCAACTGCCACACTGTAATGAGTCGTCACGAAAAGTTTATCTTGTTCAGCCTTATCCATTTTAAATGCAACGCCAATACGACCAAACGTTTTACCGTTTTCAGTAAATGACTGAGGCTTAACAGTGAGATTTAACACATTAGAACTTCTTAGCACTTTAATTTCTAATGTTTTGTTAGGATTACGTCTAACCTCTTGTACAAAATCCTCCCAAACATTGACTTTGGTTTTATTGACACTAAGCACCGAGTCATTCGCCTTTAAGCCAGCTAAATCGGCGATACCGTTTTTAGTGACCACCCCTATTTTTGCAGGAACATCCGGCTGATTAATAGTTAAGCCTGATGCGGTCAAAATATCCTTAGCTGCGGCTTCTGGATCAACATGTGATAGATCAAGTTGATGAGTACGAACCTCATGATTGCTATTTACTGCTTCAATTTCTACACTATTATTTTTCAGCGATTCATTTAAGAGTATCCAGCTGACTTCTTGCCAAGATGCTACTTCTTTACCATTTATCTTTTGTATGGTTTCGCCATAGGTGAAGTTTGCAACGGCTGCGGGGCTTTGTGCTATCACTTTACCGAGAATAGGCTTCATGCCTACGATGCCCATCATGAATATGACCCAATATAAACCAATGGCAAGCAATAAATTAGCCATTGGTCCGGCCAACACAATAGCTATGCGCTTAGCGACGGGTTGCCTGTTGAATGCGCGTGTCAACTCTGTTTCAGAATATGTTGCTGGTGTTGACTCTGCGACAATCTCACGTTCATCAAGCATTTTCACATAACCGCCTAATGGAATTGCGGCAATCACAAACTCGGTTTTATCTTTTCCAAACGGCTTAGTCCATAGTGGTTTACCAAAGCCGATGGAAAATTTCAGAATCTTTACACCACACCATTTAGCCACTTGATAATGCCCGTATTCGTGCACAGTCACCAGTATGCTCATGGTTAACAAAAAAGTGAGCGCCATTATCATAATGCGCTAATTTTCTTTCTAGCCATCAATCTCGCCTGTGTATCTACAGCCACTAACTGCTCAATAGATTCGACTTGCTCAATGCTAGCGGCCGCCAAAACGGCTTCAATGGTATTGGGAATATCCATAAAACCAATTTTTTCAGCTAGAAAAGCTTCAACGGCAATTTCATTGGCAGCATTCAAGATTGCAGGTGCTGTGCCGCCCATATTCAAAGCCTCATAGGCGATACGTAGACATGGAAAACGAATCAAATCTGGCGCACAAAAGTCTAATCTGGCCGTTGTTAACAAGTCTAAACTACTCACTCCGCTAGCAAGCCTATCTGGATAACCCAGGCCATAAGCAATTGGTGTACGCATATCAGGGTTACCTAGCTGTGCTAAAACACTGCCATCAATATACTCTACCATCGAATGAATCACGCTTTGCGGATGCACTACAACGTCTATTTGATTAGGTAATGCATTGAATAACCAATGCGCTTCAATGACCTCCAGACCTTTGTTCATCATGGTGGCTGAATCTACCGTGATTTTAGGCCCCATCACCCAGTTAGGATGATTTAAAGCTTGAGCGCGCGTAACAGTTTTAAGTTCTTCTAAAGTTGAATTGCGGAAAGGTCCGCCAGACGCAGTTAACAATACACGTTTTACGCCTAAGCTGCTTAACGTTGCATTTGACAGATTTTTTGTACGCTGTTGGGGCATCACCTGAAATATAGCGTTATGCTCGCTATCTATAGGTAACAAACTTGCGCCACCATCAATTACCGCTTGCATAAACAGATTGCCTGCCATAACTAAGGTTTCTTTGTTAGCGAGTAAAATACGCTTACCGGCTTTTGCAGCGGCCATGGCTGGGTGCAAACCTGCCGCGCCGACAATGGCTGCCATGATAATATCGACTTGCTCATGTGCAGAGATGTCATTCAGTGCATCTTCACCATGCAACACGATAGTTTTTGAGCCTATGTTCTTGAGTTCGGCACGTAACTCTACAGCAGCAGTTTCTTGCAACATCACCGCATATTTTGGCGCATATGTGCTGCATAGCGCCAACATAGATTTGACGTTGCTATTAGCAGCTAACGCAAATACGTTAAAACGATCTGGATGTTGCGAAATAACATCTAAGGTTTGCAAGCCAATGGTGCCAGTCGCCCCTAGTATCGTTACGTTTTGCATTTGGTGACCTACAGATTTAGCGTGCATGTAGTTGTAGGCTTGAAAATAAAGGATAGTAAATATAAAACAGCACCAATGGTAAGGTAGGTATTAAGCCGTCGATTCTATCTAAAACACCGCCATGCCCTGGCAGCAAATGGCTGCTATCTTTAACACCTGCTTGACGCTTTAATAGCGACTCAAATAAATCACCCATGACACTCAGCACTACAATTAACCACAAACCTACAATAAGCCAGCGACTGTAATGCATGTAATAACAAAGCACTAGGCCGTAAATAGTTGCGGCTAACATTGCACCAGCAACCCCTTCCCAAGTTTTCCCCGGGCTAATTTCAGGAGCAAGTTTATGACGGCCGAAACGTTTGCCTGCGAAATAGGCGGCAATGTCTGCCAGCCAAACGATAGCAAGCACCCCAAGCAACAGCCAAGGACTTATGTTCTGCAATCCATTTAACGCTAGCCAAGTCGCCAATAAAAGCACCAAACCAAGGAAAGCCATGAGTGGTTTTTGGTTGATCTTTTTTCGAGAGATTAACCAAATAGGTGAAAATGCAATCCAAAATAAAGCAGACAGGCTTAGTAGGCCAAATACGATTTCATCGTGATATATGGCGAATGGTGTATCAATTGTGAAAATCCACACTAAACCGATTGCGAGAGCTGAAGCCACATAAAGGTGCACTTGATGCTTATTGAGCTTAATGAGCTTAGCCCACTCCCAAACGCCAACTAGTGTCGCTGATAGCATCAAACAACTCCAAACCATTTTCGAGGCTAAAAACAAGACCATTAAGAAACCAATGGTTAAAATGACAGCTGTAATGACTCTAGTTTTTAGCATAAGGATAGGTTTGATTGTTGAAATTAGCGCTTTTAAGATTTTTTGAAGTTAAGATTCACGCGACTAAGATTTGGGCTCAACTAATTGTTCGCTAGTTCGACCAAATCGACGTTCCCGATTTTGGTAAGATTGAATAGCCAAATTAAAAGCAGCTTCGTTGAAGTCTGGCCACAGCGTATCCGTGAAATATAACTCGGT
>JANLZY010000335.1:0-6707 GCA_031359365.1 Methylotenera sp.
TCGTAACTGGTCAGCATGACGATTTTCTCGCCTGCCGCCGCCATTTCATGTAATTGGGCTAAGTTCATTTGGAAAGCTAATCAAAGTTCGGATTAAAGAATTCGCGCTGACCTTTAATTTGCATAATACGGTTAAGCAACAGCTCCAGCGCATCTTCATTTTTTAGCACATTAAGTTTTTCATTATTCACAATCAGTACTGGTGAAGCGTCATAATTATGAAAAAACTCGCTATACGCATTTGCTAAACGCTCTATATATTCACGCGGAATGTCTTGTTCATAAGTGACACTGCGCTCTTCAATACGCTCCATCAGGGCGTCAATAGGCGTTTGTAGGTAAATGACCAAGTCTGGTTTAGGCGCTTTTAATTGCAAATGCTGATAAATGTTGTGATATAGCGCGTACTCTTCATCATCCAAATTCAGTCGCGCAAATATCGGGTCTTTTTCTAAGAAAAAGTCAGCAACAATTGGCTTGGCGAACATGTCACGCTGGCTCAAATCTTTCATCTGATTCGCACGCTGAAACAAAAAGAAAAGCTGTGTAGGCAATGCATAACGTTGTGCATCTTGATAAAAGCGCGGCAAAAATGGATTCGCTTCGGCTTTTTCAGATAAATAATCTACAGGAAATTTATCGGCTAACATTTTGGCTAGCGTAGTTTTTCCGCAGCCAATAGGGCCTTCAACAACGATATAAGGGTATTTATTAAAAATGCTCATGCGATTAGTGTGCTGCCTATAGTTTTGTAATGCCAGTAAATTGCTGCTCGTGAATCAATGTCGCTATTTTGCCATGATTCGGGATGGATAATTGCGCTGCGATTTCAAATAGTGGTAATAAAACGAAACCGCGTTGATGCATTCTTGGGTGTGGCAATATGAGCTTGTTGGACTCCATACTTACATTTTCATAAAGTAATAAATCACAATCCAACACTCTTGGAGCGTTTGGGAAAGGGCGTTCACGCCCAGCCTGATTTTCAATTTCCAATAGCGCATCGAGCAACTCAAGCGGGGTTAAATCTGTTTCAAGTTCTGCTACTGCATTAATGAAATCCGGAATCTGGTTTAATTGCTCAGCTTCGTAGCCTATCGGCGCGGTTTTATATAAAGATGATTTCTTTACTACACGCGTGCTTGGTAGGTTTTCAAGTGCAGCAAATGCAGATTCTACTTGTGAAATTGGATTTGCTAAATTACTCCCTAGCGCAACAAAAGCTTGTTTCATAAATGCAGGTATTTACTCAGTTGTGCTAATAGTCGAGCTTGTACCAGCAGGTTTTTTGCGGCTTCTTTTCTTACGTTTTTTAGGCGCGGTATCTGCTTGTAGCATGGCTGTACGACCTTCACCATCAGCGTTAGCGAATTCAGTCCACCATTCGCCTAACTCCATTGGTAACTCACCAGATTCACAACGTAAAAGTAAAAAGTCATAGCCAGCGCGATAACGTGGGTGCGTAAGCAAGCCAAAAGGCCGCTTCCCTGCACGTTGTTCAAAACGTGGCTGCATGCCCCAAATTTCTTTCATGGTGGCGGTGTAGCGGTTATGAATCGCCATTTTCTCAGCTTGTGTCGCAATGACTTCACTCATTGCCATATGTAGTGCTGGAATTGCGTGCTGACCTTCTTCTTTGTAGCTTTCCCAAGCCGCTAACATTTCATGCCAAAGTAGGGTAGCAAATAAAAAGCTAGGGTTAGCTGATTTGCCAGAAAGGATGCGGTCATCGGTATTTTTAAGTGCCAACATGACAAAACGCTCGCCCATAGGCTGTTCAAGGACTACGTCTAACATTGGCAATAAGCCATGGTGTAGGTGCTGTTCGCGTAAAGCATTGACGCTTTCCATCGCATGACCAGACAAAAACAACTTGAGCATTTCATCAAACAAGCGACTAGGTGGCACGTCTTGCAGCAAATCTGCCATTTTGGCGATAGGTGCTTGTGTGGCTTGATCGATCTTTAAGCCCAATTTGGCAGACAAACGTACTGCACGCAACATTCGCACAGGGTCTTCAGCATATCGCGTTTCTGGTTTGCCTATCATGCGTAGAACGCCGGCTTTTATGTCTGTATAGCCATGATGAAAGTCTAGTACCTCTTGGCTTGCAGGGTTGTAATACAGCGCGTTTGCCGTAAAGTCACGGCGGACGGCGTCGTCTACTATTGAGCCGAATACATTGTCGCGGATGATGCGACCTGAATCCGTGGTTTTAGAGTCACCTTTTGGATTGCCTTCGGTTTCTAGATGGCTACCGCGAAAGGTTGAAACTTCTATGGTTTCGTCACCAAAGAGTACGTGTACCAATCTGAATCTTTTACCAATGATACGGGAGCGTCTAAAGATGCGATTTACTTCTTCTGGCGTGGCGTCAGTCGCAACATCGAAGTCTTTTGGAGTGCGATTAAGCAGCAAGTCGCGCACTGCACCGCCCACAATATAAGCTTCAAAGCCTGCTTTATGTAAGCCCTCTGTGGTTTTTAGCGCAGCGTTGCTTAATAAATCACGGTCAATTTTATGTGTTTTATGCGCAATCACCGTTGCGCCATGATTAACGCTATCGACATTTTTATGCACTGTTTTTTTGGTTCTAAGTGTTGGACGATGCGTAGGCACTTGCGGCGCTTTAATCGCCGCAACTTTAGCGTGCTCAGGTTTAGCGCTATTAGGCTTAAAAATTCTATCAAGCAGTTTTTTAATCATGGTCGAATTATAACTTACGAAGAGAGCTTCTAAAAACTAAGCTAAAAATTAAGCATGTTCATTTTTCCAAAGAACATCGCTCACGCCAGCCTCTTTGTTAATGACGCGGCACATTACAAACAACAAATCAGACAAACGATTCAAATATTGCAGTGAAATATCGGTGACTTTTTCATTGCGATGAAGCTCAACCAGCTTACGCTCGGCGCGTCGACATACCGTGCGAGCCAGGTGGCAGTAAGCCGCGGCTTTGGTACCGCCTGGCAAGATAAACTCTTTAAGTGGCGACAGCTGACCATTAAGCTCATCAATCACGCTCTCTAAATCACTGATGCGAGATTGTTGCAATATGACATAACCTGGAATGCAAATTTCACCACCCACATTGAACAAATCATGCTGAATCTGTGTAAGAGGTTCAACAAGCTTGTTGGGCAACGCTTCGGTCATCATCACACCAATGACTGAGTTTAGCTCATCAACATCGCCCATTGCTTCAACACGCAAGCTGTCTTTGTTGATGCGGCTGCCATCACCCAAGCCAGTTGTGCCGCTATCACCTGTGCGGGTATAAATTTTACTGAGTCTGTTTCCCATAATATTTCCTCTATAATACGTTCATTGTAACTGATGACGACCTTGTAATGAGCGCTCAAACCATTAAGTCTAACGAAACACCTGTTGATAAGCCCATTGAAAAACCTATTGCCGTATTCGATTCTGGCGTCGGCGGAATTTCCGTTTTAAAACATATTCAAGCGCTATTGCCGAATGAGCAATTGCTATATGTGGCCGATAGCAAATATGCCCCATATGGCAACAAAACAGCAGCAGAAATTCAAGCGCGCTGCTTTGAGATAGCCGAATTTCTAATCGCTAAAGATGCTAAAGCGTTAGTGGTAGCTTGTAATACAGCGACTGCCGCAGCAATAGACCTGTTACGTGAAAAATATAGTTTACCAGACTTTACTTTTCCAATAATCGGCATGGAGCCTGCAGTTAAACCTGCTGCCGAAGCTTCCAGAAATGGCATTATTGGCGTACTGGCAACCACAGGTACACTTAAAAGTGCCCAGTTTGCAGGCTTACTAGAAAGTTATGGTCGCAATGTGAAAGTAGTGACGCAAGCCTGTGTCGGCTTGGTAGAGTGTATCGAGCGCGGCGAGTTGGATGCTGACAATACCAAGCTGCTCATTCAGCAATATTGTGCGCCCTTGTTAGCTGAAGGGGCTGATACAATTGTGCTAGGTTGTACCCATTACCCCTTTGTGCGACATGTGATTGAGCAAGTGGTTGGCGTTAACGTCGCCTTGATTGATACTGGTGCGGCGGTCGCAAAGCAATTAAAACGACAATTAGAAGAAAAAGGTTTGCTGTTAAACCGCACTGCAGAGGCCGATGCACAGTTTTCGAAGAGTAAGGTGCAGTTTTGGACAAATAGTGAAAATCCAAATGCTAAAGTAGTGATCGAGCAGTTGTGGGGCGGTGATGTAAAGGTGTTAATGTTGTAGCTGTTGAATTACTCAAAGCTACAAGCTGCTAGTGATGCGCGACGACTTCGCCTGCTTTAAGTTTATATTTTGTGCCACAGTAAGGGCATGCAACGCGGCCGGTTTTAGCTACATCTAAAAATACACGTGGATGAGATGACCAAAGTGCAACTTCAGCAGTTGGGCAATGTAAAGGTAAGTCTTTTGCAGAGACTTCAATTTCGTTAATGTTAGACATGCTTATTTACTCCCAATTCGTTATTCCCGCCTTGGCGAGAATAACGATCAAAAATTCTAATGGTGTGAATAGTTAAACTTAATACAAAGTTAAACTAGTGTTAACCAATCAGCATGTTTAGCTGATTTGCCAGTCACTACATCAAAATACATTTTTTGTAATTGCTTAGTGATCGGGCCAGCTGTGCCAGCCCCGATTGCACGGCGATCTAATTCGCGAATCGGTGTGACTTCAGCGGCGGTACCAGTAAAGAAAGCTTCATCTGCGCCATAGACTTCATCGCGGGTGATGCGTTTTTCAATCACAGTTAAGCCGATTTCAGCAGCAAGCTGAACAATCGTATCGCGCGTAATGCCTTCTAGCGCGCTAGTCAGGTCAGGTGTGTAAAGTTTGCCGTTACGCACAATAAATATATTCTCGCCTGAACCTTCAGCAACAAAGCCATCTACATCAAGCAACAAAGCTTCTTCGTAGCCATCTTGAGCCGCTTCTTGGTGTGCAAGAATAGAGTTCATGTAGTTGCCGTTAGCTTTGGCTTTACACATGGTGATGTTCACATGGTGACGTGAAAATGATGATGTTTTTACGCGAATGCCGTTATCTAGCGCCTCTTGACCCATGTATGCGCCCCATTTCCAAGCGGCAACAATCACGTGGGTTGACAATGTTTTAGCAGAAATACCCATCGCTTCAGCGCCATAAAACGCCATTGGGCGCATATAAGCTGACTCTAGGTTATTTTCACGCACGGCTGCTTTCTGCGCTTCCATCATCTCTTCTTTTGTAAATGGCATTTTCATTTGCAAAATGTGCGCGCTGCGAAACAATCTGTCTGTATGTTCTTGCAAACGGAAAATGGCAGTGCCTTTATCAGTTTTGTAAGCACGTACACCTTCAAACACGCCCATGCCATAGTGCAAAGTGTGTGTTAAAACGTGGGTTGTAGCGTCACGCCAGTTAACCATTTTACCGTCATACCAAATTACGCCATCACGGTCTGCCATTGAGGTTGGAATTGCCATTATTGCTGCCTTATTAACGAATTTTGTAAAAGCATTATTGTAAACTAAAGCGCGGAATTCTTAGCGCATGTTAAAATCAAAAGCGTATAAATTTAAAACTTATTTGGAGTTTTTTGTGCAACATTTACTAAAAGCAATATGTCTTGTTGTTTTCTTAAGTTTTTTATCGGCCTGTAAGCCTGCGGGCGAAGCGAGTAACTTAGTCGCAACCGATATTACAGGAGCAGATTTTGGCCAATCATTCAGTTTGACTGATCACACAGGTAAAACTCGTACGCTGGCTGATTTTAAGTGTAAGGCGGTGGCGTTGTTTTTTGGCTATACACATTGCCCAGATGTTTGCCCCACCACGATGCTGGATTTGAAACAAACCATGAAGCTACTTGGACCACGTGCTGATGAAGTGCAGGTGCTTTTTGTTACACTTGATCCAGCTAGAGACAGTCAAGAAGTATTAGCGCAGTTTGTACCTTCTTTTGATAAACGGTTTATTGGGTTGCGAGGAGATGAGCCAACTATCGCCGCTACAGCCGCTACTTTTAAAATTTATGCAAAAAAAGTAGAGGCGCAAGGTAAGGGTGGCTATACCCTAGATCATAGTGCTGGAATGTATATATTTGATAAAACAGGAAAAATAAGGCTGTATGTCGATTACGGAGAGAAGCCTGCCGATATTGCCAATGATATTAAGCAGATACTCTGATACGAAACTTTGAAGTTTAAAAAGGGGCGGTAAGCCCCTTTTTTATAATTGAATTGGCTAATCTGGCTTAATTGCTTGGTGCTGAGCCATATTGATTATCAGTAGGGTCGCTCGGTTGAACCAACAAGTAAATCATCGCAATCCAGCCTAAAATTGGAATAATCCAAATCAATTGAAGCCAGCCACTTTTGTTTGTATCGTGCAAACGACGCGCACCAACCGCCAATAAAGAATATTAAATATGGTTAACTTTAAAATCTTTGTAGTTGGGGTGATAAGGCTTTCAATTCTTTTTCAGCCGCTTTGTAGTCAGGAAATATGCTAGCAACAGTCGCCCAAAACTTGGCTGAGTGATTCATTTCTTTGATGTGCGCAAGCTCATGGCAAACCACGTAGTTGATGATATGAGGTGGAGCTTGTAGCAAGCGCCAGTTTAGTCGAATCTCTTTTTTTGAGTTGCAGCTTCCCCAGCGCGAGGCTGCATTGGATAGGGTAAGCGAGGTGAATTTAACGCCCAACTTGCTTGAAAAAATCTCTAAGCGCCTTGTA
>JANLZY010000502.1:0-3112 GCA_031359365.1 Methylotenera sp.
TAAAAACAAAAAAAACACATAAAGAAACCAAAACCGTTAAGTAACTAAAAAACTATTCATTACTTGAAATTCGTTTAAAACATTTCCTTTAAACGATGGTGACAATTTACATTTCACCTATGACATGCCAAACAAAATAAATAGTCTGTGTGGACTAGTCGCTTTTTCTGACCTGCTAACCAGTAAGTTGCAACTATTAATAAGTAGGATATTGCACGTGATGTGTAAAATTTAAGCTTTGAAAACTAGTCCGTTCGGACTAGAAAAAACTAAGATGTGGGGAGATTTATTACAGTGGGATTTATGGCGAAAAAACAATAAAAACGCTTACTTTATTTTCACTTGAGCATTCTAATTAAACCAAGCTTCGCAGCCTTAACAGCCGCCTGACTTCTATTTAAAACGCTTAGTTTACGGATAACATTCTGCACATGGTTTTTTACTGTGAGCGGGCTAATACCTAAGATGGTAGAAATCTCCCAGTTGGTTTTGCCCATATGTAGCCATTGCAAAACTTCGGACTCTCTTTTTGTAATTAATCTACCTGAGTTATCAGAAGAAGTCAGTGTATTGACTCTATTGCTAGTAACCCTGATAAGTACACAGTGTAAATGCGGCATAATCAGCTCTAGCATCTGCGCATAGGCTGTATTCGCCTGTTTATGCAGTCTGGCAAAAATAACAATACTTGATAGTTCGCTTTGATTATGTCCAAAGCCATACATGACAAAGTCTTTCAACTCTGAATTCACCAAAGCATCTTGATCAAAATTAATCACTCTGTAACTGCCATGCTGCAAGGGCTTGTCTTGGTTATTGACGAACAGCGGCAAAGTTGTTTCTTTCCATAGGTTTAATACCTGACTCACTAGTCCTACGTCTCGCTCTATCACCGCAGAAAATTGGGCATCACCAAAGTAGCGTGAACTAGTAAAGTATTCAAAATGGTAAGAATCATTTTCAGAAGATTTAATCCCGAAAATCATAATCTCATGCCCAACTAAGCCTTGAAAGCCACCCTGCAGCCAATTGAATAAATGTGTGCGCTGCGAAATGCGTAAGGACTCTGAAATTACATCCATAAAATCAACGCGCTGCTCTAAACTTAGAGCATCGCTATTGTTTATTGACACACCAGAATTTAACTGAGTAGAGATGATAATTCTTCTAGTTTTTATAATGGGTATCATTTTTAATTAGTTTAGTGACACTAAGATTAAAGCTAGATGTTAGTTTTCTTACAGTTTTATAACAGAAGACTAATACTCACTACCTAGAGATCTCACCTAAAAGAAAGTTTTCATTTATCCATGTACCCACAACATTTCTGACTAAATTTAACAGTTCTCATTAGTTTGTAACATTGCACATGCAAACTTCCGTAATGAAAAAAATTCATCTCATGTTGTCTTTAAAAGTCTTGGTAGCTTTATCTGTCACTTCGTCATTTGTTGCTAAAGCAGATGTTTATGTCGACTTATCGCAAACAGATGAAATTAACATAGCAAATATTTCAAATGAGCAGAACTATACGTTTAAGATTGAAGAACCAAGTTCACCTAATACTGCTACAAATGTAGCAACATTGAATAAAGTCGGCTCTGAAGATAATAAAAACCTTCCGTTCAATAATGAAGTAATCATCGCAGCGAATATAACTGGAATTGAACCTGCGTTGATTCACGCGGTAATTGCGGTTGAGTCTAAACATAACCCTCGTGCGCAGTCAATTAAGGGGGCTTATGGGTTAATGCAGTTAATGCCAGAAACCTCACGTCGGTTTAATGTGCTAGATAAAAACAATCCCAAACAAAATATTTTAGCTGGCGCAAAATATTTGCGAGAGTTGCTTAAGATATTTAATGGGGATTTAAAATTATCTTTGGCCGCTTACAACGCTGGTCCAGCC
Source organism: Methylotenera sp. (assembly GCA_031359365.1). Classification (GTDB taxonomy): domain Bacteria; phylum Pseudomonadota; class Gammaproteobacteria; order Burkholderiales; family Methylophilaceae; genus Methylotenera. The sequence continues at coordinate 1,910 of JANLZY010000502.1, forward strand.
GCAGTCCAGAAATTTGGCGGGAAAATTCCACCGTATAAAGAAACAGTGAACTATGTGCCTAAAGTATTAAAGTACTATAAGCAGTATTCATAGCAACAAAGTGACTAACAAGTTCTATTGTCTAAATAGATTTACGACGAGCCAGGCGTATAAATAAACTTCCAGTCACTATATTCTTTGGCGCCACTAAAATCTCCGTATTGCGATGGAAACTCTTTTCTTTTAATCGGCTGTAAGCTTGATTGACTATAAATACCAACAATTTTATCTTGAACTAAAACTAAACCCCATTCACCTTCTCTCGTGACAGGGTCACTATATAGCTTACGTAGATGGTGTTTGATATTTGGGAATCGGTGATCAAGAATTAGATCGCTTAATTTTCTAGGGTATTGTTTTGTATCTGATGGACTGCTCTCGTAATAGCTACCAATCGCTTGACGATAGGCATTACCAATAAAAAGTAACTCTTTCTCTCTTTCGCGCTGCACATCTTGATGCCAGACTATGCCTACACCCGCCAAAGCGATGCCAGATATTGCGACCATGATCATTAAACCTATATAAGTAAAGCCTAAGCATTGGCTTTGCAAATTAAGGTTATTGTTACCAGTCCTCATAACGAGTACCATCTTTTGCCATACCTTTTGAACCACTATGAATATCGTAAATATCCCCTTCCAAAGGTGGTTCTGGGGGAGTAAATATCCACGTATTATTTTTTTCGGTGATTGGATCAATAGGTAATTTACGAATGTATTTATGTTCGACTAAATCGTCTAAGGTTTTAGGATACTGACCATTATCAGCATAATACTTATCTAGACTTTCACGCAAAGTATTAAGGTCTTGCTTTAACGTGGCATCTTTTGCTTTCTCTATGCTAGTAAAATATTTTGGTACAGCAAGTGTCAGCAATAACGCCAATATTGACAATACAACTAAAAGTTCTACTAAAGTAAAGCCAGTACTCTTATTATAAAAGCCGTTTATGTATTGGTGATTAATCTGCTTCATACGGCTTTACCATTGATTATAAGGAACGCCGTTAATACCAATTTGTTTACTCCGAGAGTACACATCATAAACATCGTCACCTTCAGCGGGGCTATTAGCCTCACTTTTATAACTACGCAAGCCCCAGTTATTTAATAAGTCATTGCCAGATTGACTACCGGCCTGATCGACCGACTGCATAGGGTC
>JANLZY010000109.1:0-3848 GCA_031359365.1 Methylotenera sp.
TCTTTTGCATCTTCAAAATCCTGCATATCTACAGTACGTTTATTACGGCGGGCAGCAAATAAAGCAGCTTCGTTAACTAAGTTAGCTAAATCCGCACCCGAAAAACCTGGAGTACCTCGCGCTAAAATATCAGCTTTCACATCTACATCAATTGGCACTTTACGCATGTGCACCATCAAGATTTGTTCACGACCTTTAATATCGGGCAATGACACCATCACTTGACGGTCGAAACGACCCGGACGTAATAATGCTTTATCTAGCACATCTGCACGGTTAGTAGCGGCAATCACAATCACGCCAGAGTTACCTTCAAAACCATCCATCTCAACCAACAACTGATTTAATGTTTGCTCACGCTCGTCATTACCACCACCTGTACCAGATCCACGACTACGACCTACAGCATCAATCTCATCAATGAAAATAATGCATGGTGAATTTTTCTTCGCATTCTCAAACATGTCGCGCACACGAGACGCACCCACACCAACAAACATTTCCACGAAGTCTGAACCTGAAATAGTGAAGAAAGGCACTTTCGCTTCACCGGCAATTGCACGAGCCAGTAAAGTTTTACCAGTTCCTGGAGGGCCAACCATCAGTACACCGCGTGGGATACGACCACCTAGTTTTTGGAATTTAGTTGGGTCACGTAAAAACTCTACAATTTCAGTGACTTCTTCTTTCGCCTCATCACAACCCGCTACGTCAGCAAAGGTCGTGGTGTTATTAGTTTCATCTAATTGGCGTGCTTTGCTTTTACCAAATGAGAATGGTCCACCGCCTTTACCGCCGCCTTGCATTTGGCGCATAAAGAAAATCCAAACACCAATTAACAATATCATTGGGAACCATGAAACAAAAATGCTCATCAATAATGATTGTTCCTCATCTGGCTTGGCTTCAACTGTTACATTATTTTTCAATAAGTCAGAAACCAGCCATGGGTCAGAAGGTGCAAAGGTGTTGAATTTTTTACCGTCGTGCGTAGTGCCATGCAAGACACGTCCGTCAATTTGCACTTTATCGATTTGACCGTTTTTGACTTGCTGAATAAATTGTGAATACACAACTTGGCTATCTGCGCCATTTTTAACGCCAGACACATTGAAAATTGCCAATAACACCATGGCAATCGCTAACCAAATGGCAATATTCTTAAATATATTGTTCAAAATATCGTTCCTTTTTTGAAAGGGAATTATCTTAATGTAGCTAATTCACTACTTTATGACTACTTGTTTAATTCACTACTTGCTAATTGTATAGTTACCATATTACGCTTTTTACAAAAATTGTCTTTAGGATTAACCATAAAATAGCGCGCTTGATTAGGGTTTACGCCCTAATCCCAACAAATACACTTCGCTACTTCTGCCACGTGACGCCTTAGGTTTACGCGTCAAAACTTTATCAAACATAGTCCGCATATTTTTTACAATGTCGTCAAACCCTTCGCCTATGAATACCTTGACCAAAAAATTGCCACTTGGTTTCAGCCATTCTTTACTAAACTCCAAGGCCAACTCAGTTAAATACGCTGCGCCTGCTTGGTCAACAATAGTTATACCTGACATATTGGGTGCCATATCAGCAATTACAAGGTCTACTTGCTTGCCATTTAAACTTTTTTCTAATATTTTAAGTATGGTTTCTTCACGAAAATCACCCTGAATAAACTCTACGCCTTTAATTGGCTCCATTTCGAGCAAATCTAAAGCAATAATACGTCCCTGACCCTTTAATCGCTGCACGGCCACTTGCGACCAACTGCCTGGCGTTGAGCCTAAATCTACGATAGTCATTCCAGGTTTAATCAGCTTATCTTTATCGTCAATTTCCGTAAGCTTATAGGCCGCGCGCGCTCTATACCCTTCTTTTTGCGCACGTTTTACAAACTCATCATTGATATGTTCATGTATCCAAGCTTTGCTGGAAGGTTTTAGTTTCATCTGTTAAACTGCTCGCCTATATAAATCAATAAGATAACTCAAGAAGACATACCGCCGTGAACTCAAAACAAATTAGCTACTTACGTGGCCTTGCACACAATTTAAATCCAGTAGTCATGATAAGCAATAAAGGCTTATCAGAGGCTGTATTAAAAGAAATCAACCTGAACTTAGATGCGCATGAGCTGATTAAAATCAAAGTTACGGGTGATGATAGAGAATTACGTGCCCAATTGTTGGTAGATATTTGCGCGCAAACCAATGCAGTAGCCGTACATCATATTGGTAAACAATTAGTTGTGTATAAAAAATCAGCTACTAAGCCAAAAATTGTTGTTCCAGTAAAATAATTGCAAACATTAGGAGTGATTTAGAAATCACTCCTAAAAACTAATTATTTTTTAACAACCACCACAAAACCTAACAGGCATTGCACCACATACGCAATGCTTGCCACCCCATGCCAAGCTTTAAATCGATTATCAAACACGCTTTGCATCACATCTGCAGGAAAAGCATCGGCTTTCAGTTGCGCCAATATCGGTTGAATACCAAAATGCCCAGCCAATACTAATAGCAACATCACAAACAACGCCCAAAAGTAGGACTGCTTAAGCGCTTGCGTACCATGTCCTAGCAAGCGGTGAATCAGCAGATAAAACGCTGAAAACAATCCTAAGTAAGACACATAGGTAAAAAATTGCCCCGCCAACTGGCCTGCTAATTGATGATCTTGCATTGTGTGAAATAGCGAGTACGCGACTGCGCCAGCAGTCCACAAAGCGCCGACCCAGAAAGTAATCAGTATTAAACTAAATTTATCTAGCCAATGATTTGTCATTAGATATATTGCACTTCTAAAATTTCATACTCTTTAACACCACCTGGCGCCACAACCTCCGCAACATCGCCTTCAGATTTACCGATTAAACCACGTGAAATCGGTGAGCTCACAGAAATTTTACCGTTTTTAATATCAGCTTCATCATCACCAACAATTTGATAGGTAATGATACTACCGCTATCTAAATCTTCGATTCTGACGGTTGAGCCAAATACACAACGACCATCAGCATGCAGCGTTGATGGATCAATAATCATGGCATTTGAAAGCTTAGCTTCAACCTCGGCAATGCGGCCTTCAATAAAGCTTTGGCGTTCTTTAGCGGCTTCATACTCAGCATTTTCAGATAAATCGCCCTGCGCGCGCGCTTCTGCAATGGCTTGGATAACCCATGGGCGGTCTACGCTGCGTAAGCGCAAAAGCTCCTCTTTTAGTTGCTCTGCGCCTTTAACGGTAACGGGTATTTGGGTAACTGCCATATTGCTAAACCTTATCTAAAATCTATTAAGCTAAAAAAATAAACCACACTCATATAGAGTGTGGCCTTTAAAACACACACCAAAACTTAAGTGTGGTTATTAATTAAAAATCTAGTGTATTTTAAGAAAGCTTTTTATGCAAGTCTTGAAGTGACTCAACTGTCAATTCTTGCATATGCGCCATACCCACACATGCCGCTTTAGCACCAGCCAGTGTTGTGTAGTAAGTCACTTTATTTTGCAACGCGCTACGGCGAATTTCGTAAGAATCAACAACTGCACGCTTGTCTTCAGTCACGTTCACAATAAAGCTAATGTCACCATTTTTAATCATATCGACAATGTGCGGACGACCTTCAGCCACTTTGTTCACTGAAGCTACTTTTAAGCCATTAGCCGTCAATGCAGTTGCTGTGCCTTTAGTCGCGACTAACTCAAAACCTAAATCATGCAAAGCATGGGCGATTTCAACCACTTTATTGTAATCTTCTTTACGCACACTAATAAAGGCCCTGCCGCCTTCTGGCAACTTAGTAGAAGCCCCAAGTTGTGACTTGAGGAAAGCTTCAG
>JANLZY010000421.1:0-6747 GCA_031359365.1 Methylotenera sp.
GTACAAATGCCCAAAAAATACTGCTAAGCCAACTGAAGCGACTACCCACATCAACATATCAGACTGCAACGCCAACCAAACAGGCAACCAACCTTTAAGCACATCGCCCAATAAAGTCAGCGCTGCAGCCAGCTTTTTACCACTACGCAATACATTAGTCGCACCCGGATTACCAGAACCCACCGTGCGCGGATCAGGCAAACCAAACAACTTACTGACGATAATGCCAAATGCAACAGAACCCAATAGATACGCAGCCACAATCCAAACTACAGGAATCAACGTGACTGGTACAAACCCTAATTCATTCATTTAAACTCTCTTAGCCATGACGCTCGCCAAGACGAGCAATCAATTTTTAATCACACAAATATATATTGTAGTTTAATATTCAAAATATTACCGGATTCTGGCTTTCACATGCGAATAATGCGCTTTACGTATAGCCGGTACAAGGCAATCACCATAAGAGAATAAAGCCAATGGACATCATATTTTTAGAGCAAGTGAAAGTACAAACCAAACTAGGCGTACCCTATTGGGAACGCATGATGCCGCAAACCATCATCCTAGACATTGAAATTGGCTATGATTTAACAAACGCCTGCCAAAGCGACGCCATTACCGACACCATAGACTACGGGGCAGTCGTTACACGCATACGTGAAACCTTAACTGAAAACAGCTTTAAATTAGTAGAAGCCTTAGCTGAACACCTTTGCCAATTGATTTTGAAAGAGTTTGGTGCGCTGAGTGTGAAGATTAAAGTGGCGAAGCCTGGAATATTGCCGGGGTTGAAGGCGTTGGGGGTAATTGTTGAACGCAACAGAAATTAGACAACATGAAAATTATCACTTGGAATTGCAATGGAGCATTTCGTAGAAAGTTTGAATCCATAAAGCATATGGATGCTGATATCTTAATTATTCAAGAATGCGAAGACCCTTCGCGTAGCAAAGACATGGCTTACACAAACTGGGCATCCAATTATCTATGGCTAGGAGCCAATAAGAATATCGGTCTTGGCGTGTTTGCTAAAGATGCCATATCTCTAACATTGCTTGATTGGGAAACACAAGGTCTAGAGTCTTTTATTCCGTTTCTAGTAAATGATAATTTAACAGTTTTAGCTGTATGGACTAAACAAGCCAACTCCCCTACATTTCAATACATTGGGCAATTGTGGAAATATCTTCAAGCTCATCAATCAAAATTACCGTTATCTCAGGCTGTTGTTTGCGGCGACTTTAATAGCAACGCCTGCTGGGATAAATGGGACCGATGGTGGAATCATTCAGACGTAGTTTCAGATTTACAAAAATTAGACATTCACAGCATTTACCATCACCTCAAGCAAGAGATTCAAGGTAAAGAAAGTTCAGCAACATTTTATATGCATCGTAAAATTGAAAAGCCGTATCATATTGACTATGCTTTTACATCAAAAAATCTTTTGGCATCAGCACAGTTAGAAATAGGCAATCCTGCTGAGTGGCTCAGATTAAGTGACCACATGCCAATAATTTTTGAAATTGCTTAACACTTACCCCTCACATTCCCTTACACCACGCCGAGCAACGCAAACTTAAAGGAGTTTTCAGCAAGCGGCTGTTTGAGACAAGTGATTTTATTGGCGAGTTTCCGATTGCTGCCTTTATGTTGAGTAGCGCAGGGAAGGCGAAGCCCGTGGGGTTGGGGTGCCGTTTTCTTTGGTTACTTTTGGCGCCAAGGTCGCTGTGTAACAGCGGGCACTTGGCGGACATGCCAGGTACTGGTACTTTTCAGGCAATTAAAAGAAAGTGACTAGCTGTCGGGCTACCCCCGACGTGGTTCAATAACCTACACAGTTAAAAGACACTGGATTCCGACTTTCGTCGGAATGACGAATGGGAAATTAGCCCCTAGGATGATGCATACTATGCAATTGCTTCAAACGCTCCCGCGCCACATGTGTATAAATCTGTGTAGTTGAAATATCCGAATGCCCAAGTAACATCTGCACCACCCGTAAATCCGCACCGTGATTCAACAAATGCGTAGCAAACGCATGGCGTAACACATGCGGCGACATGTGTTTATTAATACCAGCCAGCAACGCATATCGCTTAATCAAGTACCAAAACGCTTGGCGCGTCATCGCCTCGCCTCGATTAGTGACAAAAAGCGCATCGCATAAACGCTTTTGTAAAATTGCCGAGCGTGCATCGCTTAAATAGCGAGAAATCCAATCAACAGCCTCCTCGCCCATAGGCACTAAGCGTGTTTTACTGCCCTTACCTGTAATTCGCACAACGCCGTCACTCACGCTGACTTCGGTGACTTTGACACCCACTAACTCAGACACTCGCAACCCACAGGCATAGAGTAGCTCTAACATCGCCCTGTCGCGCAACCCTGCTGCTTCTGCTATGTTAGGCGCATTGAGCAAGGCAATAACTTCCTCTTCATTCAAACTTTTAGGCAAGCTGCGCGGTAATTTAGGCGATTGAATTTGGATGGTCGGGTCCACGCTGATTTTGTTATCCCGCATTAAATAGCGATAAAATCTACGCAGACTGGCGATTAACCGACTAATGCTGCGCGGCTGACTTTGTGGAAACTTAATCGCTAGATATTGCTGAATATCGGCTTGGTCTACGATGAGTAATTGCTTACTTTGTGATGCGAGCCAATATGCAAACGAGGTTAAATCTAGGCGATAACTTTCTAGCGTATTTTTAGATAGACCATCTTCTAACCACAAGTGGTCAATGAAGGTATCAAGCTCTGCTAAGTCTTGCGGCGAGAGCGTGCGCTCACTCATGTGCATAACCTTGCACACCTTCATGCGCTAACAGCCAGCGCTTAATGACCAAACCATTTTCTTTACCCTGCATAAAGCCACCTATGCCATTCTGCGCAACTACGCGATGGCATGGAATGATGAGCGGGATGTTGTTTGCTCCACAGGCATTTGCCACGGCGCGAGGCCCTGAGCCGATTTGGCTGGCAATCTGCCCATAGGTTGCAACTTGCCCCAACGGAATCGCGGCAATGGCCTGCCAAACACGCTGCTGAAAGGCTGTACCGTGTTGATAGTGAAGCAATGTATGAAATTGAGTATTGGGCTGCTGTAGATATTGATTGATCTGCTCATAAGCTTGCTTGATGATGACATTTTTTATCATGGCGGGGTGATAAAACTGAAGATTCTCTTGTGAAGGAGATTCCAGCAACAAATCTATCCCAAGTTGATTGCCTTGCATGGCAATGGCGACCACACCAAAAGGTGCATCAATAAGAGCTTCGTACTGAGTAATCATCGTGTTATGTTAAACCAATACAGTGCAGATGCAAACGAAAAGTCATGGGCGTAAATTATAGTGATAAGACTTATATAACTTATCCATCAAGTCACCAATGCCATAAGTAACTTTCACTGCTGTCATTCCGTGCTCGACACGGAATCTAGAGACATTTTGCAATGTTGCTAAAACCTCTGGATTCCGATTTTCATCGGAACGACGGTAGTGAATGGTTTGTCAGACTATTTAGCGGAATAACTATAGGTATAAAACATAGTCGTAAAAAAACCCAAAAGCCTTTCGACGTTTGGGTTTTTGCTATTCAGCAACAAAGGCTTAGATTTAAGCTTTTGCTTCTGGAGCCATAACTTCTTTTTCACGTGTGAACAATTTTTCTTTAATACGTGCTGATTTACCTGAACGCTCACGTAGGTAGTAAAGTTTCGCACGGCGAACATCACCACGACGTTTAACTTCAATGCTAGCGATTAACGGTGAGTAAGTTTGGAATGTACGCTCAACACCTTCACCAGATGAGATTTTACGTACGATGAATGATGAGTTCAAACCACGGTTACGTTTAGCAATCACAACGCCTTCGTATGACTGTACACGTTTACGTGTACCTTCAACTACGTTCACGCCGATAACTACAGTGTCGCCTGGTGCAAAAGATGGAATGGTTTTGCCTAAACGGGCAATTTCTTCCTCTTCCAACATTTTAATAATATCTGCCATTTTATATCCCTTGCGGGTTCCTTTTAATTATGAAGATGCTTGTTCCTGCGCCTAAACTTAACACCAAATTACTCAGTATCGAGCTCTTTGAGCAGCCGTGCTTCTTCTTTCGTCAACGGCCTTGCGGCCAATAAATCGGGACGTTGATCCCGAGTTCTTTTCAGCGACATTTTTAAACGCCACTGCTTAATCTTTGCATGGTTACCTGATGTTAAAACCTCAGGCACTTTCAAACCTTTATATTCTTCTGGCCTTGTGTAGTGTGGGCAATCTAACAAGCCATCGACAAATGAATCTTCAATGGCCGAATCACTATCGCCCAAAGCACCTGGCAACTGCCGCACAATTGCGTCGATTAAGGTCATTGCGGGCAACTCACCGCCACTTAACACGTAATCGCCGATGGAGATTTCTTCATCCACATATGCGTCTATCAATCGCTGGTCTACACCTTCATAACGACTGGCTAACAACACTAAACCTTGTTTCTTGCTCAGCTGCATGACTTTTTCATGCGTCAGCGGTTTACCCACCGGTGAAAGATGGATCACCCAACTTTCGATATTCTTTTCAGCTTGGCTTACTTTTGCCGAACTAATGGCTTGCTCTAACGGCTCAACCAGCATCACCATACCTGGGCCGCCGCCATAAGGCCTATCGTCTACTGTTTTATGATTATCCGTAGTGAAATCACGTGGATTCCAGAACTGCACATCATAAATCTTTTGCTGTAACGCTCTACTGGTAATGCCATATTTTGTAATGGCATCAAACATTTCAGGAAACAGCGTTATGACGTCAAATTTAAACGCCATAATCAAACTTGAACGGCATGGTTAGAAATCTGCATCCCAATCCACCAACATCGTTTTTGCAGCTAAATCAACTTCAAGGACTACATCGTCAATAAACGGTATTAATCTCTCTTGCGGTTTTTCTTTAGCGACAGCCTTAACTGTTGAATCTTCTGACTGAATGACGTCTGCTCTTACGGCAATCACATCATTTGCACCAGTTTCAAACACATCGACTATCAAACCAAAATCAACGTCTTGTTTGTTCTTAACGCGTAAACCAATCAAGTCTGACCAGTAATACTCATTCTCGTCAGCTTCCGGCAATTGTTCTCTTGGCACTGCGATTTGCTTACCCTTGCAAGCAAGCGCAGCATCGCGATCATCTATGCCTTTAAGCTTAACGACGAGTACATCATTATGCGTTTTGGCGGCTTCAACCACCATTTCACGCCAATCATCGCCTTTACCCAGCCACCAAGTATCGTAATCAAATAGGCCATCAAACGCTTCGGTATCTGGCACAATTTTTAGCCAGCCAAAAACGCCGTAGGGCGCAACTATGCGCCCCATGACTACCATACTACTGCTTGTTTGCTGTGTATCTGCCAAAATCTTAGTGTTTGCCAAAATTACTTACAGACTTAGTCAGTCGCTCGGTGACACACATCACCTGAGCGATGATATTAAGCGTCTGCAGCTGGTGTTTCAGCCACTTCTGCAGCAGCTTCAACTGGAGCAGCGGCAGCTTCCGCCTCAGCAGCTTTTGCTGCGGCTGCAGCTTCAGCGGCCTGAGCAGCATCTGCAGCGGCTTTAGCATCTGCTTCAGCTTTAGCAGCATCTGCAGCAGCTTTTAATTTTGCAGCTTCAGCAGCAGCAATTTTTGCTTTAACAGCATCAGCTTTAGCAGCGTCTTTTGCTTTAGCAGCAATAGCGTACTCTGGGCCTTTAGCGTGAAATTTAACCAAACGTGCCACTGTATCAGACAGTTGTGCACCTTGACCTTGCCAGAATGTAACACGCTCTTGATCTACACGAAGAGCTTCTGCACCAGCTTTTGCTGATGGGTTGTAAAAACCAACACGCTCGATAAAGCGGCCATCACGACGATTGCGTGAATCAGCCACTACCACGTTGTAGAAAGGAGTTTTTTTCGCGCCACCACGAGCTAAACGAATAATAACCATAATCTTTGTTCTCTTTTAGAAAATTTTAAAGCAGAAAGGCGCGGATTTTACGTTATTAATGATGGGTTTGGCAAGTAGTTTGTGCATTAATCCCATAATTAATCTTTGTGTAAAATCTATAGTTTTAAAACTGCGCTGCTTATACGTAGTCTTAACGCCAAGTTTAAACGTGTTTTTTATATCGTGTCGGGTCTGCCAAGCCTGCTGCGGCAAAACCTTCTCGTCTTAAGCGGCATGAGTCACACAATCCACATGCCTCGCCATGGCTGTCTGCTTGATAGCAAGAAACAGTCATCGCGTAATCCACACCGAGCTCTGTACCCAACGTGACTATTTGTGCTTTTGTCATATCGATCAATGGTGCGTGTATGGTAATTGCATGACCTTCCACCGCGCTTTTAGTCGCTAGATTTGCCATGGCTTGAAATGCTTTGACATATTCGCCACGACAATCAGGATAACCTGAGTAATCGAGCGCATTCACTCCGATAAAAATATCCTGACTTTTTAACACTTCTGCCCATGCTAAAGCTAAAGATAGCATAATAGTGTTTCGCGCAGGTACGTATGTGATTGGTATGCCAGCCGTTTCGCTTTCTGGTACAGCAATCGCATCATCTGTTAATGCCGACCCGCCAAATAAAGATAAATCCAAATGAGCGGTTTTATGTGCGGATGCGCCCATAATATTGGCTACATTTTTGGCTGCATGTAGTTCTGCAATATGGCGCTGATGATAATCTA
>JANLZY010000426.1:0-2273 GCA_031359365.1 Methylotenera sp.
CTTTAGGTTTAGATTATCGCGAAGGTTTTATTAAAAATCGTTATATCGGTCGAACATTTATTATGCCAGGTCAGGCATTGCGTAAAAAATCCGTACGCCAGAAATTGAACCCAATTGGCATTGAGTTCAAAGGTAAAAATGTCTTGTTGGTCGATGACTCTATCGTCCGCGGTACAACGTCACAACAAATCGTGCAGATGGCGCGTGATGCAGGTGCAAACAAAGTCTATTTTGCCTCAGCAGCGCCACCAGTAAGGTTCCCAAATGTTTATGGTATTGATATGCCTAGCCGCGATGAGTTGCTGGCAACAGGTCGCACTGATGAGCAAATCTGCCAAGAAATTGGTGCAGATGCATTGATTTATCAAGATTTGGATGCTTTGGTTGAGGACGTTAAATTAAGTAACCCGCATATTAAAAACTTTGATTGCTCATGTTTTGACGGTAAATATGTGACAGGCGACATCAACGAGGCTTATTTAAACAACATTGAGACCGCGCGCGGTGACATGAACAAGAAGCAAAAGCCAGCAAACTCGAGTACGCAGATGGATTTAAATCTGATCGATAGTTTCGATAATGAGCCTGCTGAAGAGGCGACGGAAGTAAGTTAGATTTAAATGCAAATGCATCTTGACCATACTGTTTCATAGGTCTAAGATGAAATTGCGCTGATTTGAGTGACTTAACTTAATCAAGGTCTTACTCAGCTTGCGGGCGCATAATAAATACAGCTAAAGCGAGTTTTAAAAAAGAACCCGTTTTGGCTAATAGCTTAAACGGGTTTTTTAATGCCCAAAGGAAATGAGAGTGAAATGACAAACCAATACCACCCAGAGACTTTAAGCGTGCGCGCTGGTAATGAAATGACCGAATTTGGTGAAAATTCGGAAGCCTTGTTTTTAAATTCTAGTTTTAGGTTTAACAGTGCAGCTCAAGCGGCTGCCCGTTTTGGCGGCACTGAGCCTGGTAATATTTATTCAAGATTTACCAATCCAACCGTCACCATGTTTCAAAATAAATTAGCCGCCTTAGAAGGTGCAGAGCAGTGCGTGGCAACCTCTAGCGGCATGTCGGCGATTCTAGCTTGTGTCATGGGTTTATGTAGCGCTGGCGACCACGTTGTAGCTTCGCGCAGTATTTTCGGAACTAGCGTTCAGCTATTCAGTAACATTATGGCGCGTTGGGGTTTGCAGGTGACTTACGTTTCATTGACTAACCCTGCTGAATGGCAAGCAGCTGTTACGCCAAAAACTAAGCTGTTTTTTGCGGAAACGCCATCAAACCCAATGACAGAGGTTGGCGACATTCGTGTCTTAGCCGACATTGCACATCAATCTGGAGTCTATCTAGTGGTGGATAACTGTTTCTGTACGCCAGCAGTTCAGAGGCCGCTTGAATTGGGCGCTGACATTATCATTCACTCAGCTACTAAGTATATTGATGGGCAGGGAAGGTGTTTAGGCGGCGCAGTGCTTGGTAGCAAGGCTATAATGGAGCCGGTTTATGGCTTCTTGCGCACTGCGGGCGTGACCATGAGTGCATTTAATGCTTGGGTGTTTTTAAAGGGTTTGGAAACTTTATTCATTCGTATGGAAGCGCATGCGAAGAATGCACTTGCATTAGCAACATGGTTAGAAGCGCAACCGCAGGTGGCGCGCGTCTTTTATCCAGGTTTGAAATCACATCCGCAGCATGCGCTTGCCATGCAGCAGCAGAGCAATGGCGGTGGCATAGTGAGTTTTGAGGTTAAGCCAAAAGCTGGTCAAACAGCTCAAGAGGCCGCATGGGCATTGATAGATGCAACTAAACTAATTTCAATTACGGCAAATTTAGGTGATGCGAAAAGCACTATTACGCATCCGGCCACGACAACGCATAGTCGCGTATCAGCGGAGGCGCGCGCTGCGGCTGGGATTCAAGATGGTTTGGTGAGAATCGCTGTTGGCTTAGAGCATGTAGACGACTTAAAAGCGGACTTACTTTTACTCACAAAATAGTGTTTAAAATACGTGCTAAAGTCAAGAGCACGTATTGATAAGCAGCCGATGGTTAATCGCTGTTAGCGCTACTAATTCGCACACTTTTTGTGCTAAAATAATGGCACATAAAAACCATTAAAAGTTAGTTCGCACATGGATCAATTCGCTAAAGAAACCCTACCTATAAGCTTAGAAGATGAGATGCGTAGATCGTATCTCGATTACGCAATGAGTGTTATCGTAGGGCGCGCTTTACCGGATGTTCGTGATGGTTTGAAGCCAGTTCACCGC
>JANLZY010000450.1:0-2257 GCA_031359365.1 Methylotenera sp.
CCGCTGAAACCACCATAAACAAAGCATTCAAAATGTTTTTAGCGGCAATTACGCGGGATTGATGGCTTTTTTTAGCGCGCGTTTGAATTAAGGCATATAGGGGAACGATATAAAGCCCGCCAAAGAAACCTGTTAAGGCAATATCAGCCAATAAGCGCCAGCGCGCTACGGATTCATGGTTAAAGCTGTAAACTTCAGGGTTGTAAGCATGGCTGTAAGTGATAAAGGATTTGTAATCGAACATGGCTTTAAGGTTTACCGTTTCATGCAGATAGGTGCTAGAAAAGTATAAATCTACGCCAAACACAGTGAGGCCTATGGCACCGAAAACAACCAACCCCACTTCTAACTTCCCTTTAGATAGCTTTTCGCACATGAGTGAACCAGTACCGATGCCGATTGAGAAAATAGACAGTAGTAAAATAAACACACTTTCATTTCCTAGCAAAATGTCTTTGGCAAAATTTGGAAATTGCGCCAATAAAGTCGCGCCAAAAAACCAGAACCAAGAGATGCCAACAATCGCTAGCCATACAGTTTGGTCAGCCCAAATAAATTTAATGTTTTTTACCGTTTCAGTGATTGGATTCCAATTGATTTTAAGGTTAGCGTCCGCGGCCGGGGAGTTGGGTATTCCTCGACTGCTAAAGTAACCTAAAAAGCCGATGGCAATAATGACTATGCTGGTAAATAGCTCATGGTGAGCAACAGTAGCCAGCGATGCACCTAACACTTGTCCCAACAAAATTGCCACAAAGCTGCCCATCTCCACCATGCCGTTGCCGCCTATCAGTTCCGTTTCCTTTAGGTGCTGTGGCAGGTAAGAGTATTTAACTGGACCGAATATGGTTGAATGCATGCCCATCATGAATAACGCGGCGGCTAGTAGCCAGATATTGTGCAAAAAGAATCCAGCGCTAGCAAAGGCCATAATCCCTATTTCAAATACTTTTACATAACGAATGATTTGTGACTTTTCAAACTTATCGGCAATTTGCCCCGCGGTGGCGGAGAATAGAAAGAACGGCAAAATAAATAACCCTGGCAGCAAAGTGGCGAGTGTTGCACCATCTATGCTACTCAGGCTTGAAGCATGAAAAGCCACCAGTGTAATGAGCGCGGTTTTAAATACATTATCGTTAAATGCGCCTAAAAACTGTGTAAAAAAGAATGGTCGAAAACGCTGCTCACTCATTAATGTGAATTGATTGCTCATGGATTGATTCCTATTTTCTAGTTTTTATTTGAACGCGTTAATTTGAACTTACTTATTCTTTAGTATCAGTTTTAAGTAATGAAAACGCCATGCCAGCCAAAAGCAGCACGCCTAAAAACAAACCTCCCCATAGCAGCCAGCGTTTGTAATCAATAGGCGCTGTCCAAGTGTTGGCGGCTTGTTCAGTTGATGTGTTGTTAGCACTCAACTCTAACGTAAGGCCTGATTTTTCTAGTGCTTGTATTTTTTCAAACTTGTAATCTGGGATTAAACTAGCGATTGAAATGTTGTTAACAATGCTAGGTTTTTCACCAACATGCAGTGTAAATGGTGCTTGTCCACGGGCGTTCCACACCGCAGTCGATGGCAGCCAGCCTAAAGATAAACTTGGATTCTCTACGCCGATGCCGCCGCTTGCTTGGTTGAATTGCAGACGCCAATAGCGAGCTACAGTTGGCGATAAAACTACGTCAGGGCTAGTGAAAGTTTTGCCTTGCTGCATGAGTCGATACACCGATGCGCTTGTGAGGTATTCCCAAGCTTCGTTGGTATTGTTACGCACCTGAATGGTTGCATTGGTAATGGTATTGTTTTGCGGTAGTTTAATCTGCAAGTAAGTTGCAGGAAAATGTCCAGCAGACTCGAAATCGATGTTCACTAAGCCATTTTTAGTGGCTTCGCTGCGTGCTATTAATTGAATAGTTTGCAGCACTAATTGAGGTGCGATGCTTTGCACTTTGCTGTATTCCGCATTGGCCTTAGTAAGGTTGAAGCTGGTGCCATTTGACTCTGTAGTGCGAACTTGTAAATAGCGTGCTTCGGTTGGGCTGTCTAGCGAAATGGTGTTTTGTAATAGACTATTGTTGGCATTAGCAGTTTTGAGCAATACGGCATTTCCTGCATGCGACCAGCTTTGCAAATCGTCACTAGTCAGCACTTCTAAGGTGAGCAGCTTACCGTCAACACCTTGCCAATCAACCGATATGGTTTCTAAAGGTGCGTGCTTTTTTCCTGCATCTAGTAGATAAATAGAGTTGGTTT
>JANLZY010000462.1:0-2199 GCA_031359365.1 Methylotenera sp.
CCCACCGATTTTACGATCGTCTTCACTATAAAAAGTAGGGATAACTTCCTCTAAGTGAGCAAGTATAAAATTACACCGCTCCTCCCAATTTGTACTTTGGCAGATTAAAATAAAGTCATCGCCGCCAATATGCCCAACAAAATCCAAGTTAACATCAACAGACTTAGCTAAGGTTTCGCCTACCAGCTGGAGTACAAGGTCACCTTGCCTAAAACCATAGGCATCATTAAATGGCTTAAAATTATCCAAATCACAATAACATGCCCAAAAAGTGTTTTTCTTTTCTAGCAAGCGGTCTATATGCTCATTGATAGGTACATTACCCGGCAATAAGGTCAGCGGGTTAGCGTAACGAGCTGCACTAATTTGCATCTCCGTAATCTTCCTTAGTAAAGCATGACCACTGCCTAAGCCTAGGTATTTTTCATTTTCAGTAATGATAAAACCATTGGTTAAATGATGAGGCTCCATTTGAGTAATCAGGTCACTAAGCTCATGATAGGTAATACTACCGTCAACAATTAAAGGCTTTGTGTCCATAAACTCTGTACACGAATGCTTACCATATAACTCTTTTCTGAATGGCCTCACAAAGCTATCGATCATACTAAATCGGCTTATTAAGCCTAAAGGAATACCATTTTCAACGACGGGAATAGAAAATAACTTTTCGTTACTTTCAAACATCACATTCACCTCATCATTAGTTTTATTCGGAGTAACGAAAGGTGCTTTCTCCAATAACGTTAAAATATTCCCTTGCCGTTCAGTGCCAGAGGCTTTAGGAAAAACGCTGATAGTTTTACGTGTGAAAAGATGTTGAATATTTTCGCTTATCTGCTGAAGAGGTTCTGGTATTGGGTGTCCTAGTAAATATCCTTGGCAAAACGCAATATTTAAATCACGTAAAATAACAAATTCGGCTTCAGTCTCTACGCCCTCAGCAATCACTTTAGTACTCGAGTTATCAGCTATTTGCTGAATGGATTTTACAAACTGTAATTTAACTGGATCTGAGTTTATAGAGTGAATGAAGTGTTTATCGATTTTTACATACTCAGGACGCAGCTCTGACCAAAGCCTTAACGTAGAGTAACCTTCACCTAAGTCATCAAGCGCTATTTGGAAGCCTACATTTCGATAACTGTCGATGACCTTATACAGTTCTGAATAATCAAAGGTCGGAGAGCTTTCAGTGAGCTCCAACACTATATTTTTTGGGTTTAGTCCCAAGCTCTCAATGTAATCAACCGATATAAGTTTGTTATGACCAAACTCCTGCAAGCATTCTGGGCTAACATTCACAAATATTTTGTTTGAGCATGCGTGCTTGGCAAAGGTCTCTAATCCGACTCTCAGACTCGCTAACTCCAAATCACACACTCTATTTTCAACTTTAGCAAACTTAAATAAATTCTGTGGCGAATATAAATCTGTTTTTTCTGGGCCTCTTATCAGCCCTTCATGCCCAAGTATAACGCCATTTTGAATGTTAATGATTGGCTGAAACACACTTGCTAACGTTTGACGATCAATAATGTCATGTAAAAATTTACTATGGCTAATTTCAGTGGATTTAGCCTCAAATAATCGAAGTAATTGCATTTTTTTTCCAAGCATTTCAGATGGTTAATGCATCATGCAATCAAAATATATTGAATCGCTGCACACAATAACAGTAGCTCAAAACACTATGCTTGGATTGTTACGGGGTCATTACAAAGTGATTACTAAAATTAGTGAATTTAGAGCTTACGAATTTAAAGCTAGATTGAACTGTGCAATTGGCACTGGTCTGCCAAACAGAAAGCCTTGGTAAGCATTACAACCGCAACTCATTAAGAGCTCACGCTGTTCATGATTCTCTACGCCTTCTGCAATCACGTCTAAGTTTAAGGTTTCTGCCATGGCTATCACCGTACGTACAATGGCCTGATCGCTGGTATCAATTACTATTTCTCTCACGAATGACCGATCTATTTTCAATTGATAAAGCGGAAGTAGTTTGAGATATTGTAGAGAAGAATACCCAGTGCCGAAATCATCTAATGAGAAGTTAACGCCAGTATTTTTTAGCTCCATCATTTTAGTGATGGTCGCTTCAATATTTTCTAGCATGATACTTTCGGTTAACTCCAGTTTAAGCAGCATGGGATTAATGCCACTATGCTTCACTGCCGCCTGAACCTGTTTTGCAAA
>JANLZY010000488.1:0-3458 GCA_031359365.1 Methylotenera sp.
AGCTAATTCTGTTAATACTTCATCTGCCCAATCTTTTGGTGCCATAGGGAAGCCAAGTCTGGCGCGGCTTTCCAAATAGCCTGCTGCGACTGAACGGGCAAGGTTGCGAATGCGACCAATATAACCTGCGCGTTCTGTCACAGAGATTGCACCACGCGCATCTAGCAAGTTGAAAGTATGAGCAGCTTTGAGCACTTGCTCGTAAGCCGGTAGAGAAAGTTTTTCTTCAATGAGATGCAAAGCTTGTTTTTCATGCGCCGTGAATGCGGTAAACAGGAAATTAGCATCTGAATGTTCAAAGTTATAGGTTGATTGCTCTTTTTCATTTTGCAGATAGACATCGCCGTAGCTCAATCCTGCTGTCCAAGTTAAGTCGTAAACGTTGTCTACGCCTTGTAGATACATCGCCAAACGCTCTAATCCGTAGGTGATTTCACCTGTAATTGGCTTGCAGTTAATGCCGCCGACTTGTTGAAAGTAGGTGAATTGTGTGACTTCCATACCGTTTAACCAAACTTCCCAGCCCAAGCCCCATGCGCCTAGCGTTGGGTTTTCCCAATCATCCTCAACAAAGCGAATGTCATTCTTTTTTAAATCAAAGCCAAGCGCTTCAAGTGAGCCTAAGTACAGCTCTAAAATGTCTGCTGGTGCAGGCTTTAACACTACTTGAAACTGGTAGTAATGTTGCAAGCGGTTAGGGTTTTCACCATAGCGGCCATCTTTTGGGCGGCGGCTTGGTTGCACATAAGCGGCTTTCCATGGCTCTGGGCCTAATGAGCGCAAAAAAGTTGCTGTATGTGAAGTACCCGCGCCAACTTCCATGTCGTAAGATTGCAGTAATGCACAACCTTTATCGCTCCAGTAGTTTTGCAGGGTGAGAATGATTTGTTGAAAAGTGAGTGCCATAATTTGATTCTTAAGTTTGATTCTAAATGGTTCTAGTCTAATAGATTTAAGTCGTACAACTTTAAATCGTAGTATTTAAGAAAGTAGTGATTTTACTTTGTTTTACGCTTACTTGCTAAAAAATTGGGCAAACAGATGGCGGTGAGGCCAATCAAGCAAATAATCAGAAACAGCCAGTTGCCCCAACGTACATAAGGCGTACTGCCACTGTAACCTTGCGCCATGCCATTCAACGTAGTTTCAGTAAAATGTGGCGCATGAGCTAACACATTGCCATGTGGGTCGATAATGGCGGTTGCGCCAGTGTTAGTTGCACGTAAAACGGTACGACCAGTTTCTAAAGCGCGAGCCTGCGAGAATTGCATGTGTTGATACGCAGCGTTGGATTGCCCATACCAGGCATCATTACTAGCGTTCACTAAGAGCGTGGCTCCAGGAAGTTGACGGATAATTTCTTCGCCGAACACGTCTTCATAACAAATGTTGATGGCTACTTTTTCACCCGCGATATTCATCGGTTGTTGGTGAATGCTACCTCTGGTTAAGTCACTGAGTGGCATATTGAGTAAGTCGCGATAAATCCAGCCGAAAGCGACTTTTAATGGAATGAACTCTCCAAAGGGTACAAGGTGCGACTTGCGATAAACTTCAGATTTGTCGCCATCAATACTTAATACACTATTGAAATACTCATCATTATCATGCTCAACCGCGCCGACTAGAATTGCGCCTTGATTTTTAACTGCATGAGTTTGCAAACGGACAATCAGCTCTTGAGGAATTTGGCTAGAAAGCACTGGCATGGCAGTTTCTGGCATGATGATAAGTGTTGCTTTGCTCGCCTCTGCCATGTGAAGGTATAGGCTTAAAGTCTTTTCAGCGACTTCTGGCGACCATTTAATATCTTGTGCGATATTGCCTTGTAGTAACGCCACTGGGATGGGTTTGGATGTTAGCGCGGTCCATTCAACCAGTTTTAGTAGGCTACCAGTCACTAAAATGAGCAGCAATAATGCAATCGAGTTACGTTTCCAAATAACAGATGCAGGTTTTTTAGCAAGCCAATAGCCAGTCAAGCTTGCAATAAATACTGTAATCATAGAAACGCCATATACGCCGATAATCGGCATATAGCCTGCCAGTGGACTGTGTGGCACTTGGCTATAACCCATGGTGAGCCATGGAAAGCCAGTAAAAATCCAGCTGCGTGTCCAATCAGCTAATCCCCAAAATATAGGAATGCTGATAAGCAATTCTGAGGATTGAGGTTTTGAGATTTTTACACTTAATGCGCCGACTAAGGCCGTGAATAGTGCCATAAATGCACATAACAAAAATGTAGCTAAACCAGCCGCCGCACTGGGCATATTGCCAAAGTCGTGCAGGCTGATATAAATCCAATAAATACCTGTGCTAAATAATCCCAGACCGTAGATAAAGCCTGACATGGCTGCTTGCTTTGCGGTGTAATTCTGATGCCAAAAGTAAAATAGACCAATCAACGATAAAATGCTGGCAGGATAAAAATAGAATGGTGCAAAACCAAGCACGCATAAGGCGCCAAGTAGAAAAACTGTGAGTGACCTGAGATATCTATTTTTTATGATTATTTGCATGGGCTGAATTGTATCTTGATAGCGCCAGATAACAAAAATTTACAATGTAAATGCTGTGAAAATACAGTGTTGATTGACATCAAATGTATTTAGAACCTATATTACGCGCTGCGACAACAATTAGTTTAATTGATCATCTTTAATTTTATGGGAGAAACTTATGAGCATGGCATCTGAGTTTAAAGAATTTGCCTTAAAAGGCAATGTAATGGATTTAGCTGTCGGTGTGATTATCGGCAGTGCTTTTGGTAAGATTATTGACTCAATGGTGGGCGATATTATTATGCCTATTATCGGAAAAATCATTGGTAATGTAGATTTTTCAAATATGTATGTTGCTCTTAGTGGTCAAGCCGCTGGTTTATCTTTAGCAGATGCTAAAAAGGCAGGTTCAGTGCTTGCTTACGGTAACTTTTTAACGATTTCGATTAACTTCTTGATTTTAGTTTTTGTTATTTTCCAAATGGTTAAAATGATGAATAGAATGAAAAAAGCAGCACCAGCAGCACCAGCACCTACGCCAGAAGATGTTGTGTTGTTACGTGAAATTCGTGATGCATTGAAAAAATAATTATTTGCATTAGATAGTCAATAAAAAGGGGCTTTTAAGCCCTTTTTTGCAACTTCATTTTGAAGTCAGCCTTCATTAGTATCAGATAACACTTCCATCATTACTGTGTGTAAGCGACGGCTATCTGCGCGAAGCACTTTAAATCTCAATCCGCTTAATGTAATTTCATCATCTCGCTTTGGTAAGCGACCGAATTGATGTACCACTAGGCCGCCAATGGTCGAAAACTCTTCATCGCTTAAATCTGTGCCCATGACTTCGTTAAAATCTGCAATTTCTGTCAGTGCTTTAACACGATACTGTCCATCAGCATTTTGAATGATATTGTCTTCATCTTCGTCGTAGTCGTATTCATCTTCAATATC
>JANLZY010000081.1:0-4965 GCA_031359365.1 Methylotenera sp.
AAACAAAATATCAGTTTTTGCTAGACAATCAAGTTGAGGGTGATAGGGTGGGTTATCATGTGATTACACCACTAAAAATTGATAACGCAAATGAATATGTGCTGATTAATCGTGGCTGGATATTAGGTAAAGATAGACATACCGATTTACCAATCTTTATTACTCCAGAAGGCAGGCAAACGTTAACAGGCCAGATATGGGTGCCTAGTAAAAAGATTTTTACTCTCGAGAGTCCAGAAGACTTATCTGCTGCAGGTGCTAAACTTGGCAATAAACCTTGGCAACAGGTTTGGCAGAATATGAATATTGAAAAATATACAAGTAATGTGCCATTCGTTGTTTCAGAGCTGGCTGTAAAGTTAGATCAAGATAGCCATGCTGGTGGCTTTGTGAGAAATTGGCAGATTCCTGCTGAAAGAATTACGACCAACCTAGGCTATGCCTACCAATGGTTTGGTTTTGCTTTTGCAG
The DNA here is from genome assembly GCA_031359365.1 of Methylotenera sp. GTDB lineage: Bacteria > Pseudomonadota > Gammaproteobacteria > Burkholderiales > Methylophilaceae > Methylotenera. The sequence continues at coordinate 472 of JANLZY010000081.1, forward strand.
CACTGTTAATATTTTTTTATGTGAGCACGACTAAAGTTAGATCAGAAAATAATGCGGTTAATGTGTAAGAAAATTAGCTGTAACTTATGAGTCAAGCATTCATTATTAATTACCAATTTTACTAATAGAGCGATACATGCAAAACGAGAAACAGTTAACTGAATTAGAAATGCAAAGTAAAGGCCGCAAGCTATTTATGTTGATGGTGGTGTTCTTTGTGGTGCCTGTCATCGTGGTGATATTGATGTACCAATTTAACTGGAAACCAAATGGCAATAGCTTGGGTGAGCTGGTTAGTCCACCGCGCTTATTAAGCAGCCCAAAAGAGCTTACTGATAACCAAGGCTTGGTGTTGTCAGATCAGTTTTGGAAAACTAAATGGAGTATAGTTTACGTGGCTGATCGCTGTGAGCAAACTTGTTTGGATAAACTGCACGATTTACGTCAACTACACGTATCACTTTACAAAGACATTGAGCGCACGCAACGCGTATTAGTGACCAACACGCAGGATGTTGCAAAAATTAAACATGATTACCCTGACTTAATTATCATCAATAAACCAGAAGCTAGCGTCACAAACATTGCCCAAGAGTTTCGAGTCGAAGTAGAAAATCCAATGAATAGTAATCGAATCTACTTAGTGGATTCACTTGGTTATTTTATGATGAGTTATCCAGCTAGCTTCCCTTTGGCAGATGTGCGTAAAGACATCACTCGCTTATTAAGATATTCTTGGGCAGGTTAATTATGTACGTATATTCAAAAAGTTTAAAATGGTTCAGAACGCTAGTCTTAATAGGAGCTATGCTTGCTTTAGGCGTTGTTGTATTAGGTGCATACGTTAGACTTACTGATGCAGGCTTAGGTTGCCCAGACTGGCCAGGATGCTATGGCACACTAACAGTGCCGCAAAGTGAAGCCGCGATTGCAAGCGCACAAAGCGCTTACCCAAGCAATATGATTGTGGTTGGTAAGGCATGGCGAGAAATGACACACCGATACTTTGCTGGCACTTTAGGATTAATCATACTGGCAGTTTTTGTACTTGGCTGGAAGGCTAAACGAGAAATTAAAAGCTCACCATGGACGCCAAGTTTCTTACTTGTGTTAATTGCATTCCAAGCCATGCTGGGCATGTGGACAGTGACAATGTTATTAAAACCCGCCATAGTAAGTTCGCATCTACTTGGTGGAATGTCTACGTTAGCCATACTCACTTGGCTAGCTCACCGTCACTGGGGGCACTCTTCTGCCACAATTGTCACATCAGCTCGACTGAGAGTAGCGATACGAATAGGACTATTGGTCTTGTTTGCGCAGATTTTTTTAGGTGGCTGGACTAGCACTAATTATGCCGCTTTAGCCTGCACAGACTTCCCAACATGTCACGGAGTATTTCTGCCAGAAATGGACTTTAAAGATGCATTCCACATGGTACGGGAACTTGGCCAAGGCGCTAATGGTGGGGCATTAACACTAGCGTCCATCACCGCAATACAATGGACGCACAGGCTAGGTGCTTTAATTACTTTCATTTATTTGGGCTTACTAGCGCTCAATATATTAAAGTACTGGCAGTTGAAACGCCTAGGCGTTATTTTGTTAATTGTGCTTTGTGCTCAAATTTCATTAGGTATTGCCAACTTATTATTACATTTGCCATTATTACTAGCCGTTGCGCACAATTTTACAGCAGGGTTATTAGTCATTATTTTAGTGACAATCAACTCCAAAATCACTGGATATAAAAAGTAAGGCTCACACAATGATAGTTGAATTAAATGAAAACAAGCGAGAAAGTAAAATGAGTAACATTATAAGCGCCATGCAAAACTTAGGACTCAGCTTTAAAAGCTTCTTCTCTCTATGTAAACCCAGAGTCACATCACTCATCGTATTTACAGCCATCATTGGTATGTATCTCGCCAAACCTGCTGAGTTGCCTATGTACTGGCCATTACTTATTGCAACCACTATTGGTATTGCGTTCGCTTCTGGTGCCGCCGCCGCATTTAACTGCCTGATTGAACACAAAATTGACGCGATTATGGCACGTACACGTGCGCGTGCCTTGCCTACTGGGCAAGTGTCATCAACGCAAACTACAGTATTCGCAACAATGCTGGGCAGCACAGGTTTGGCCATTTTGTATTTTTACGTTAACCCACTCACCATGTGGCTGACTTTTGCGACGTTTGTAGGTTACGCTGTTATTTATACGGTATTTTTAAAACCAGCCACACCAATGAATATAGTCATCGGCGGCGCATCGGGTGCTATGCCACCAATACTAGGTTGGGCCGCTGTTAATAATACAGTGTCGCCAGAGTCATTGATTATGTTTTTGATTATATTCGCTTGGACGCCCCCCCACTTTTGGGCGCTAGCATTATATCGACGTGAAGAGTACGCAAAGGTAGGCATGCCTATGCTGCCTGTGACGCATGGTGAGGCATTTACTCTACTACATATTTTGTTGTATACCATCATCCTAGTTGCGGTATCACTCATGCCTTATGGGCTAGGTATGAGCGGTTTACTCTACTTAATTTCAGCAATTATTCTGAACGTGATTTTTATGGCTTATGTAATAGGTCTTTATCGTAACTATTCAGATGATCTAGCCAAAAGAACATTTAAGTACTCAATCATTTACTTAACCTTGCTATTTGCTGCATTGCTGATTGATCACTATTGGATGTTTTAGTCAGAATAATTCATGTTGCAGTAAAATAACTTTGTAACTTGAAATTGTAAGCAAGAAATGTTTTTAAATCAGGGTTAACTTAATTTCAATGCATAGCGTTAGTACTAATGGACTAACGAACTTATGTCGTTAGTACTAACGGGCTATTGTCGAAAAAATCTAATTTAGTAATATGTGGTTGTACTTAAAGCAAGCTAAAACTAATTAGATGCTTTCACAAATTTGCTAAATATTGGATGAATCATGAAAACACGTCAACTTGTACAATTGGGTTTATTAGCTGCTTTAACAAGCACTTCACTAGCAGCCAACGCTACAGCCAACACATTCAACACTATCTACGGTACAAATTTCGGTACAGGTAGCAGCTACTCAACAACTTTTCTAGGCGATATTAACACTACTTTTTCAGCAAAAGTCGGTGCGGCTGATGGTAAATTTAGTACCAAAGCAGCACAAGGCGGTTATCAAGGTGTGGGTGTTTCACCAAAACATGGCTCAGAGAGAACTCCAGGAGAGATCGATATTGGCGAGTCTGTTAATGCTAGTTTTTCTAAAGGCATATTCATTACTAACTTTAAATTAGGTTTATTGTTTGATGGTCCAGAATATGGTGATGTGAACGAACAAGCGGAAATTACTGCGACTTACCTAGATAACTCTGTGCGTAGCTTTGTATTTACAGCCACGAGTAAAAATACTGGCATTTGGACTGGCTCAGGAAGTTTTGTGAATCTAAGTAAAGCAGAAGAAGGTAAAGGTGGCGTTTGGAGTCTTAGCAATCCATTCGGTAATGTTCGAGTTAAAGCACTTTCATTCACTGCGTTACCTGGAGTATGTGGTACTGCAGGCGGATCATGTTCAAACCAATCTGATTTCACTTTGATTAGTGTATCTGCAGTACCAGAACCAGAAACTTACGCAATGATGTTGCTTGGCCTGTTGGGTGTAGGGTTTATGACACGCAGGAACAAGCAAGCTTAGTACGTATGGACTATTGTTTGCTAACAGCTAATAACGTCTAATAAGTTTCAATAGTAATTTTATTTAGTTTTAAAAAAATTTAGATTTAACGGTATTTGCAATTTAATTTTTTAATATTTATAGGGGTAATATCATGAAATCTTTAAAGTTAAAACCTTTTGTATTGGCTGCTGGCTTTGTTGCAGCTTCTTTATCAAGTGTTGCTAACGCAGCGAACGTTGTAGCAACACTGTCTTCACCAGGCTCTTACACCTTTAGTAGTTTGTTTAGTAGTGGTTCAGGTCAACTGGATACAATTGGTAGTTTTACGCTATCGGCTAGTCAATACAATGGCTCAGTTCTTGGATTGACTAACTTGAGTAATAAGACTATTACATTTACTAGCTACCAATTGTTTAACAGTGCTAATGTTGCTGTTACAGGCGTTAACTCAATTATTAATGGTGGTAATTTTGCTTTTGCAAACATTCAAGGCCTAACTGGTACTGATACTTACTCATTACATCTTGGATATAGTGCAACTGGTGCAGGTCACTACGATGGTCGTTTACAGGTTTCAGCAGTTCCGGAGCCAGAAACTTATGGCATGATGTTAGCTGGTTTAGGTTTAATGGGCTTTGTAGCACGTCGCCGTAAATCAGCATAAATTACTTAGCAGACTCATGAATTAATTTTGCCCACGGTGATTCAAAAAAGCCCATTCAACGAATGGGCTTTTTTTATTTAGTTTGTCCCGTCCTGAAATAAGTTGACACTTTTTGAAGTGAATCAAGGAGAGTCAAATGACCATTGGGATTAAG
>JANLZY010000152.1:0-3437 GCA_031359365.1 Methylotenera sp.
GTTTACGCTGAAAGCTTAAGCTCTCTAAACTGCCTAGCATGCAAGCCTGAATGTAGGCAGAGGACAATGTAGTGATTTCTTTATCTGGGTAAGCTCTTACATAACTCTCAAGTATGGATTGCTTTTCTGCGACTAAATAAAGCTTAGATAATTGCAACCAAACATTCGCTGGGGCGCTTTGGTAATTGTAAAAACGCCATTTAATCATTTGTGTTGCGTTGTTAATGGCGCGCGCCAACATCACAATTAAAGATTGTGGTTGGAAGGGTGCTAAATTATCAATCAGTGTGTTGTAAATAAGGTAAAGCTGGCGGTGATATAAAAACACTGCATTGGCAATACGCTCTTCTAGTTCCATACTAAAATTGTCGATATTGATATAGTGAGATGTGATTCTTTCGACAGTGATGTGTATTTTTTCGTCAATCGCAAACAATGCGTCTATGTGTTGGTCGTCTTTAAAGATATCTTTTTTGGCGTCAGCATTGAGCTGTTGTGTAGCATGCTCAATTGCAGAGACATCATCCATACCATCTAACTCTTTACCCCATGCGAAAGCTAATTCGGCCTTTGACGATGGAGAGTGATTAAATATTTTTTTAAAGAATTCCATTTTTTTGTGTTTTTAATACTTTAATTAATGATTAAAATACGGATATGTGTTTATTGAAGCAAGTACCGTGCCAGCAGTTTTTGGTTCTTTAAGTTTGATCGACTAGCTTATGTAGTACAAATTATGTGAAATTATAGATGATATAAACCTGATTACATAAGAGCTATTTATCATCGCATGATAAAATAACCGTTTTATTGTTAATGTAAGCTACTGTTAAATATGACTGTTCGTACTCGTTTTGCTCCCAGCCCCACTGTTTTCTGCACATTGGTGGTGCTCGTACCGCTTTATTCTCTTGGGCTTTTGCTAAAAAGCATGGCGGGGATTTTATTTTGCGTATTGAAGATACTGATGTGGCACGTAGTACGCCGGAAGCAGTGCAAGCAATATTAGATGGTATGCAGTGGTTGGGGTTGGATTATGACGAAGGTCCTTTTTACCAAATGCAGCGTATGGATCGCTATAAAGAAGTGATTCAAACCATGTTAGATGCTGGAACTGCCTATCACTGCTATTCAAGTCGTGAAGAACTTGATGCTTTGCGGGAACAGCAAATGGCCAATAAGCAAAAGCCTAGATATGATGGAAAATGGCGTCCAGAGGTAGGAAAAGCCTTACCTACGCCGCCAGCAGGTATTACACCGGCTATTCGCTTTAAAAACCCAGTAGGTGGTGTAGTAGCTTGGGATGATATGGTGAAGGGTCGCATTGAAATCGCGAATGCTGAGCTTGATGATTTGATTATTGCTCGCGCTGACGGCACACCTACTTATAATTTCTGCGTGGTGGTTGACGATAGTGATATGGGCATTACGCAAGTGATTCGTGGTGATGACCATGTGAATAATACGCCGCGTCAAATCAATATGCTCAAAGCGCTGGCTGAGTTGGATGCAAAAATCGTTATTCCACAATATGCGCACTTATCAATGATTTTAGGTAATGATGGACAAAAGCTCTCTAAGCGCCACGGTGCCGTGAGTGTGATGCAATATGATGATGACGGTTATTTGCCAGAAGCGGTGATTAATTACTTGGCGCGATTAGGCTGGAGCCATGGTGACGAAGAGGTATTCAGTAAACAGCAGTTTGCCGAATGGTTTGATCTCGACCACATCACGCCATCAGCCGCACAGTTTAATACTGAAAAATTGAATTGGCTAAATGCTCATTACATTAAACAGGCGGATAACGCATATTTGGTTAAAGATATTACTAAGCGATTGGCTAAACTTGCCGTTACAGTGAGTGAACAGCCAGCTTTATCTGCAGTCATTGATTTGTACAAAGAGCGTGCAAATACCCTGAATGAGCTAGCTACTAGCATCGCATATTTTTATCAGAATCCTCTGATAGATGAAGCCGCCGCTGAAAAACACTTAACAGCTGAAATAAAACCTATTCTAGCTACACTGATGCAATCATTGGGCATTATTGATTGGCAAGCAGAAGCTATTCATCATGAGATTGAAGCCGCTGTTACTAGTAATTCACTGAAATTTCCTAAAGTGGCGATGCCATTACGCGTGATGCTCACTGGCATTGCACAATCACCAAGTATCGATCAGGTGATGGCTCTGTTAGGTAAAGATGAAGTGTTGGCTAGAATTAACTCAGCACTTAAATAACACTTAAAATTTAATATGAATATTGGTGATGGCTATTGAAATTTTAGCCTATCACCTCATATTCAATAAGTGCTTTAGAATTTTCTGATATTTTGATAGAAAAATAGAACGAATTGCGTTGTTCTAAATCTCAACAAGAGTAACATCAGTAATGTAGCTGGTGCTACGTAATATTTATTTAACTCCAAGCAATAGGAGACATCATGATTCAAAAAGGGCAAATGTTACAAGACCCATTTCTTAACGCCTTACGTAAAGAACACGTCGCTGTATCCATCTATCTCGTTAATGGCATCAAATTGCAAGGTCAGGTTGACTCGTTCGATCAATACGTGATTTTGCTAAAAAATACTGTGACTCAAATGGTCTATAAGCACGCTATTTCAACCATCGTGCCAGCGCGCATGGTCAACGTTAGTTTGCCAGAAGATGAAGCTTAAAAAGGACTGGTAAATTAACCGTTGAAAGATATGTTTGAAAGGCCAAGTGGTGGCGATGCTGCCATTATGGTGAGTGTTGATTTTGGCGATAATGATTACGAAGAAAGCTTAAATGAACTTCGTCAACTCAGCATTAGCGCAGGCTTGTCCATACGCGGCACTATTGAAGGCAAACGAGCAACACCCGATGCCAAGCTCTTTATCGGTAGCGGTAAGGCTGATGAATTAGCGCAGATGATGCAAGCTAGTGAGTCCAATATAGCAGTATTCAATCATGATTTATCTCCCTCGCAACAGCGCAATTTAGAGCGCTTGCTAAAAGCCCGCGTGGTAGATAGAACGGGTTTAATTCTCGATATATTCAGCCAGCGTGCACAGAGCCATGAAGGTAAGTTGCAGGTTGAGTTGGCGCAACTAGAGCATTTGTCTACGCGTTTGGTCAGAGGTTGGACGCATTTAGAGCGTCAAAAAGGCGGTATTGGTGTACGTGGCGGTCCAGGCGAAACGCAGTTAGAGCTAGATCGCCGTATGTTACGTGTACGCGTTAAGCAATTACGTGAAAAGCTCATTAAACTCAAGGCGCAACGCGGCATGCAACGTAGAGCGCGTAAGCGTTCTAATGTCATGACTGTTTCGCTAGTGGGCTATACCAACGCGGGTAAATCTACAGTTTTTAATCGCCTAACCAAGGCCGATATTTACGTGGCTGATCAGTTGTTTGCGACGCTTGATACAACAACGCATAAAATTTAT
>JANLZY010000180.1:0-1518 GCA_031359365.1 Methylotenera sp.
TTGCATTATGGAAGGCTTGTTTTTCTATGTAGGCTTTGTGCAGATTTTAGCACTTGGGCGCCAAAACAAAATGCAAGGCGCGGCAGAGCAATATCAATACATTCTGCGTGACGAGTCGATGCACTGTAACTTTGGCATTGATGTCATTAACACGATAAAACTTGAAAATCCACATTTATGGACGGCTGAGTTCCGTGAAGAGATAAAAACGCTCATGCAACGCGGCGTAGAGCTTGAATATCAATACGCTGAAGCCACCATGCCGCGCGGCGTGCTGGGTTTAAATGCCACCATGTTTAAAGAATATTTACGCTTTATTGCCAACCGCCGCTGTACGCAAATTGGTTTGGATGTGTTGTATCCTGGCGCAACAAATCCATTCCCATGGATGAGTGAAATGATGGATCTTAAAAAGGAGAAAAACTTTTTTGAAACCCGCGTGACTGAGTACCAAACTGGCGGCGCTTTGAGCTGGGACTAGCTGATAATCGATGACTAATAGGGGGTGACTTTAAATTAAAAGTCACCCTAATAAATAGCCTATCTGGTATTTAACCCAACTTATCTCGCAATTGATACCACAACATACCTAGCACCAACGCGGGCGTACGCAATAACTTTCCACCAGGAAAGTCATGATGCTTGATACTTGCTAACAAATCTAAGCGCTCTGCCTGCCCTGCTATGGCTTCAGCAACGAGCTTTCCTGCCAAACCAGTCAGTGCAACGCCATGTCCTGAAAAACCTTGTAAATAATAGACATTAGGCGAGATTCGCCCAAAATCTGGCGCACGATTCATCGTAATATCGACGAAGCCACCCCAAGTAAAATCCACCTTGGTATCTTTAAGTTGCGGAAAGGTCTCCGCCATACGTGCTTGCATATTTTGCGTAAGGTTAGGTGGCGTTAATGCACTATAACTCACACGCCCGCCATAAATCATACGTGGTCCGTTCACTTTACTATTGGCAGAGAACCTAAAGTAATCGAGTACAAAATTAGTATCGCAAACAGCTGAATTAGTGGGGATTAATTTGCTAGCTAAACTAGGCGAAATAGGTTCAGTAGCAATAATATAAGTACCAACAGGCATAATGCGCTTAGCTAGGCTTGGCGCAAGTTTTGGCGAAATTTCGGGCAAATACATATTACCAGCCAGTACAACGAATTTTGCTTTCACTCTACCAGCAGAAGTTTGCAAATAAGCAGATTCATTATTGCTAACATTTGCATGCTGCATTGCAGTAACAGCTGAATTTTGGAAAACACGCACGCCAATACGGCTGGCGCCTTTAGCCAAACCCAGACAATAATTAAGCGGATGCAAATGCCCTGAGCGTTTATCAAAATAACCGTTGAAATAGCGCGGGCTGTCTATCCAGTGACGAAGGTCTTTAGGCTCTATCCATTGCGCATCGGTATCATATTGATAGCGCTTTGCCATGTCCTCGTACCAGCTACGTAGATAGGCGCCTTTTTTAGGATTGACCGAAACACCGAGAAAACCATCACTTAAG
>JANLZY010000199.1:0-3145 GCA_031359365.1 Methylotenera sp.
ATGTAGTGTGCAAAGAAGATCTCGCGCTGCAGGCAATGGGGCGCACATTAGTACGATTTGACCGTAGTATCGACGTGCATATGAGTAGCATAAGGCAAAAAATTGGTACGAGCTCTCATGGTAGCGATTACATTCAAACCGTATATCGCATGGGCTACCAATTGATTAGGGAGTAAGTGCTGGTAAATCTAATGGGCAGACTATTCTGGAAATTCTTCATATTCTTCTTTTTGGCGCAGCTCACCACTGTTATAGGGTTAAGCTTTGCCATCTGGCTGCATAACAGACATGAAGTTTTACAAGATAATGGGGTCGAAATGTCGCCGCCAGCACGCTCTTTGCTAGCTGCCGCATCTTCAACCTTACAATTTGGCGGCGTAGAAGGACTCAAACATCTTTTACAAGACTGGCAACACCAATCTATGCCTCAAGTACTAGCGGTAAGAGAAAGTGGCCAAGAGTTAATGCTGCGCCCTTACACAAAAGCTAGCTTTGATATGGCTAATAAACTAGCGCAGGATACAAAACTCCAACCTTTTGCCAAAAATATCAAGCTAAGTAACGGTCAATCTTTCTTGTTGTTTGTTCAAGATGATGGTCGCAGAGGTGGATTCGAACAGAGTCACGGTCAACAGCCAGAACATATGAAACAAAACAACATGTCATCCCTAAGACCTCTGCCACGGTTTCCATTAAAGCCGCTGTTCGGCGGCTCACTTGTAAGTTTGATATTTGCAGCCATGCTAGCAGCCTACTTTTCTAAGCCTATCAGCAGTCTGCGTGCAGCGTTTAAAGAAGCCTCTAATGGCAAGTTGGATGTAAGAGTGGCGCATGCCATGGGTAAGCGACGTGATGAGCTTTCAGATTTGGGCCATGACTTTGATGCGATGGCTTCACGCTTAGAAAGCCTATTGCAAGCGCAAACCCGGCTGCTACATCATGTATCGCATGAAATGCGCTCGCCGCTTGCCAGAATGCAAATGGCTTTAGGTTTAATGAAGCAGGATCCAACATCAGATTTTTTAGAACGTATTGAGCTTGAAGCTAATCGTATTGATGGTTTAGTGGGTGAGTTATTGGAGTTGTCTAAGCTAGAATCTGGTGTCATTCAAATTGCAAAAGAGCCATTGGAATTAAGCCCCTTGCTCAATAACATTATTGTAGATGCCCAATTTGAAGCCAAATCTAAACGAATTGGATTACGTTTAGCGGTAGACAAAGATTATGTTTTAGAAGGTCAGCCAGACTTGCTTTACAGGGCGATTGAAAACGTAGTGCGTAATGCCATTAAATACGGCCCAGAAGCCAGTGAAATTAGCATTTCTACGACACATTCTGATGTCGAGAAAAACCTACGCATCACCGTTACCGATCAAGGTACTGGTGTAAAAGAAACCGAGCTGGAAGATATTTTCAAACCATTTATTAGAGGTGTTTCTGGCAGTCAAACCATAGGTAATGGCCTTGGTTTAGCTATCACCAAGCAGGTGATTGAAGCGCATGGCGGCAGCGTTTCTGCGCTAAACATGAAACCTAAAGGCTTTAGCGTACAAATCGTATTGCCTTACTAGTTTTTATTTAACTAAGCTTTTACTTAGCCATAAAAAGAGGCCTTCAAAAAAATCCCCATATCGCTGATATTACTTTGGTTTCAAACCACACCGTCACATCAACCACACTACCCACTTTCTGCTGCGCTGTACTATTCTTTGTTTGCTGATTAGCACCAGCATCAGACTTCTTGTCAACTGCCGCATGCTTAATATCATAGATCAAGGCCTCTGCGGCAGACACCGTTCCATCTTTGTTGGTATCTTTCACGTCATAACTTTTTGCATCTCCACCACCTTGAGCGCCACCCGCTGAGCCGCCGATTTCTCCAGCGCCGCCAGCAGGCGGCTTTCCTGAAGGAGAACCATTTTTGGCAGTTTCTTTAATATCCGCCTCATATCACTTTGTGAAATTTTTCCCGTATTGTTTTTATCGATGCGATCAAACTTTTTAGCCGCATCTTCCGAAGAAACACCCATGTCCATTAATGCTTTTGTAAACTCAGCTTTATCTAAAGGCCCATCTTCGTAGGCATCTTTGACACGTCAAAACCGCCTGCACTCCCAACGCCGCTAACAAACATTTAAAATCTCCTTATTCACGATTAATGTTTAGATTAAATTAATTAAGCTATAAACCTGTATCGTCGGGGATTATCAATAGCTGACACTGCAATGAGTAAAGTTATGTAAAAGTATGTAAGTAAGCTAAGAATACCAAGCACGCTGTTGCTTAACATTCAAAAATGTCCATGCGACTATACGGCTTTGTTTTTGACCTTGCGTCATGTCTATGGTTTTTACTTCTAAGGCATTTACATTATTAAGCGCACGATAAACACTAGGCAAGTTTGCTGCTTTTGAAATGAGTGTAGTAAACCATAAGCACTGTGTAGCAAACTGCTTACTTTCGTTAATCATGCCCGTGACAAAAGCCTCTTCGCCACCTTCACAATACAACTCAGTCGTTTGGCCGCCAAAATTCAACGCTGTAGATTGAGCACTCTTGTTACTTTTACCTAAACCGCGCCATTTGCGCTGTGTGCCGGCTTGCGCATCTGCTAAAGAAGCATGAAAAGGTGGATTGCACATCGTAAAATCAAAAGTTTCACCTTGCGTGATAATGCCCTTGAAAATGGAGTTAGGCGAGCTTTGCAAGCGTAGTTCAATCATGTTTGATAGCATATTCGCATCCACAATATGCTGCGCATTTTTTAAAGCGTTAGCATCAATATCTGCCCCCACAAAATGCCAACCATATTCGTGGTTACCAATCAGCGGGTAAATTGTATTTGCGCCAACGCCAATATCTAAGCTTCTAATAGATTCACCTTCTGCCATCACACCCGCATTCGTCGCGCTAAGTAAATCGGCCATGTAATGCAAATAATCTGCTCTTCCTGGAATAGGTGGGCAAAGGTATTGCTTTGGAATATCCCACACTGCAACTGCATAAAACTGCTTGAGCAGTGCCTGATTGAGCGCCTTAACTGCTTGCGCATTAGAAAAATCAATGGAAGCTTCGCCATATTCATTTAACTTTACAAATGGCGCTAATGCAGCATTAGCTTGAATGAGTTGATCGAAATCATATC
>JANLZY010000112.1:0-1857 GCA_031359365.1 Methylotenera sp.
GTTCGCTGTGCGGGGTTTGGTACAATCATCGCGGATAAACCAAGCCCAGGAATATTAAACGTTTTACTTGGCGCGACCGCAGTGATGATTTTATCGTTCTCGCTTGCTAGCATTGCTAGGGTGGTGTGCTGTTCACCAATATAATTCTCTGTAGGATTCTCAGTATGCTTTAAATCTGGATAAATTAAGTCAGCATGAATTTCATCAGATAATATAGTTATATCGTAACGGCGTGTAATGGCTAATAGCTGCTCTAGCTCGGCTTTGCTCCACACCCGCCCTACTGGGTTATGTGGCGAGCAAAATAGCAGCATTTTTGCACCATCAGCGGCACAGCGTTCTAGGTGCTCAAAGTCTATATAGTAAACATCATCCACTAACATCAATGGGTTTTCAATCAAGCGACGCTGGTTGGTCGTCACTGCTGTAAAAAACGGTGCATAGACTGGCGGCTGCAAGATGATACCCTCGCCTGACTCTGCAAACGCCATTACACTGGCAAATAGTGAAGTCACAACACCCGGCGCCATTACAATCCAGTCGCGCTCAACTGTCCATCCGTTGCGCTTCCTTAACCAATCTATTAACGCGTCAACCATACTTTCAGGGTAAAAAGTATAGCCATAAACCGGATGTTCGGCGCGCTGTGTAAGCGCTTTCGTAACAGCTTCTGGCGCAGCAAAATCCATATCAGCCACCCATAACGGCAAAATATCTGACGTACCAAAGTAGCCCGCACGTCCGTCTTGCTTTACCGATGCAGTATCATCTCGCGCTATGACTTTATCGAAATCAAAACTCAAGAGATGCGCTCCCAAAGCGTCACTTCAGAAAGCGAATGCTGGAATTTTCGTTTAGTTTCGCGAATCACAAAAGGCACATCTACAGGCTCTGCAATCAGGCGAAAGTGTGCGCTAAGTTGCTCTTTCAAGCCATCAAGCGTAGTGAAATTCTCGGCGTTCTGCTTAAATCCGCCTATCCATTCTTCACGCTTGGTATGCTCTTCTAACCAGGTATAGGGTGAGGCAATCAGAAGAATTCCGCCAACATTTAAACGTTCATGTACGTGCGAAAGGAACTTCTTGGGGCTATAAAGTCTATCAATCAAGTTTGCAGCCAATATCAAATCAAAGTGAGTTAATATCGGCTTGAGATTACACGCATCACCTTGCGAAAATTCTACTTTACCTTTTAAGTTATCTAACCCTAAACTTACCAAGGTACGAGTTTTATAACTCACCAACTGACCTTCATCTACCAAGGTATAGTGCAACTCACCTTTTTCTGCCATCTGCACACCAGATTCAATTAGACGCACTGAAAAATCAATGCCCTCAACATGTTCGAAATGTCGTGCCAACTCAAATGTTGCGCGCCCTGAGGCGCAGCCTAGATCTAAGGCTTTGCGCGCAGGCTTATCTTTCATTGCGCTAATCGCAATATCAGCAAGACTTTTAGTGAAATTTGCCACCCCGAAAAAGCTGTCACCATAGTGAAACTCAGCATATTCTGAGATTAACTTATCAGTTTCATAATGTGAAGCTGGCACACTGGCTAGCTCACCTGCAACTACATACCGAAAGCCAGCATGCTGAAAGAAATGGCGTCGGAATGCATAGCGCGCACTGTGTAATGCCTCGTTACCACAAGAAATCCATGAACCACCTTTGATAAGATTGTGTCTGCCATCAAAAGTCGGTGTAGTGAAATCATCATACAAAGGATGAACCTTAAAGCCGCTGAACGGATAAATAGGCGTTTCTGTCCATTGCCAAACATTACCAGTCACATCAAAGAGTTCACCATGACGGAAATTTGTGACTGAGCATGGCGACGCGGCATGGTCTAGATGAATAT
>JANLZY010000212.1:0-3045 GCA_031359365.1 Methylotenera sp.
AAAACATTCGATACGCTCGGTATTATCTGGCAAATGTAGAGCTTCGCGCAAAGCCAACAGCTTAGCGGCTTGATTGGCTGAAGTTGCGGCACGCTGCCCTAGAGCCAGTTCAGCATTAGTTTGCGCCATTTTCAGCCAAACGCGTTTATCGCCAATCGGATTAGTGTTAATTTTAACCTTACGTCCAGCTTGTTCACTCAGCACTTCTTCAAGTACAGCAGTTTCAATTTTAACGCCGACCACAATCAGCGGCGGCGTATTTTGCGCGACATAATGCTGTGCAAGAAACGCTTCCATACTGATTTCCAGTGTTTCACCTTCTGAATTCTTAGGCATGAAACTTCTATCGCCCAAATGTCGGCCGCCACGGATCATTACCAAGTTAATACAATGTTGACCTTGCAGTTCAGCGCAAGCAATCACATCTGCGTCTGAAACATTGAAGTCGCTGACAAACTGTTTAGCTTGCACTTGTCGCAGCGCCTGCATGCGGTCACGAAAGACCACCGCCATTTCATATTCTTGATTGGCTGCGGCAGTATTCATCCGCGCGCCAAGCGCATCAATCACTTCATTAGTCTTGCCCTGCAAAAACATCGCGGCTTGATGCACGTCATTTTTGTAATTTTCATCCGAAATCAATCCCACGCATGGCGCGGTGCAACGCTCAATTTGATGCTGTAAACAAGGTCGACTGCGATTAGCAAACACCGTATTCTCACAGGTTCGCAACTTAAACACTTTTTGCAATAATTGAATGCTCTCGCGCACCGCAACGGAGTTAGGAAAAGGCCCGAAGTATTGGTTACCTTTACGTTGTGTGCCACGATGAAACGCCAAGCGCGGGGAGACATCTCCCGTAATTACAATATAGGGATAAGACTTGTCGTCGCGAAACAGCACGTTGTAGCGCGGCATTAAGCCTTTAATCAGATTATTTTCCAGCAACAAAGCCTCAGCTTCATTGTGAGTGACCGTCGTTTCTATTTTAACAATATGACTCACCATCATGCGCGTGCGCGGGCTAGGCAAGTTTTTATTGAAATACGACGAAACCCGCTTTTTTAGATCTTTTGCTTTACCCACGTAAATCACTTCATCTGTGGCGTTTATCATGCGATAAACACCTGGCAGATTAGGTAGATTTTTTAATATGGGTTTAGGGTCGAACATGTGGGTATTTTAGCACTAGATGCCCATGCGGGCTCAAGAACCACCCGAAGTTGCAAATGCCAATTAGGCCACCCCGCTTTACCCGCAGTGACACGTCTGCCCAAGCATAATTGCCATTCGTTGCTTTGCGAATTTCATCCACCACACCATGGTAAGTGGTTAAGTGAAAAATTTATACTACGCGGGTTGAGCATAGCGAAGAATCCAGAATTTTGCAACATTTGAACCGCTGGACTCTTCGGCTAAAGCCTTAGAATGAAGAGTGTTTGCAGTAGGGCGTCAATAACGGAGCATATTGCGCCGAAAGTAAGGTGTTTCATACGGCGTACTACACTTCGTTAATGCGCCGTACGCGGACTAATGGTAGCATTTAATCGTGGTCTGCCCCCTATTAACCTTGCGTTCTTGAATAAAATCGAGTACATAATCTTCCTCATCATCAGTTAATAAGAAAGTTTCCGTTCTGCCTTCAAACTCATCTTCTGCACGGTAATGGAGATAAGCAAACTCTTTAACAATTAGTTGCTCAAGTTCATAAAGCTCTTGAAGCGGCCCCTTTACCTCATGTATCAATTCAAATTTATATGAATTAAATCTTTGGGATGTTTCTTTTTGCGTGATTCCAATCTTATGCAACACACCTTCGCTTAATTTTATTTTAATAAAATATAAAACGCCCTTTGAACTTGCCAACTCTGGATCTTTTATAAAAGAAGCTGCCGTATATCGACCATTTGAAGGTACATAGACTACAGCTTCCTCGAGTGACATATTATTTAATCTTGATGACAATTGAGCGGTTGTTAAACTATATGCTTTCGCAACCTCAGATATGGAGCCATAAGTTTTACCCCCAACTAAATATTTCTCTTCTGATGGCAATGGCGTTAAACCTAAACATATTTCAAGAGGAAATCCCTGAGTTTTTCTCCCTTGATATGTAGCAAAATTTGTTACACCAATAGACTCCCATGCACTCATCGCACTTCTATATTGCTTTCCATTGATTCCTACAGTTTCAGTAACTTCTTCTTTTACAGCACGATCTGCACTCCACCCATTGTCGCGCATTCTGTTATAGACAAGGGATGATGGTAATTCATAAGCACGAGCTAACTCGGCAACAGAAAAATAGGAAACTCCATCAACAATATATTCCTTCATAACACGTTTCGCCCGATCCTGATATGCCTCAGTCTGAGTTTTTAAGTCACCATCTTTAACGATCTCTAATCCGACTGCCTGCTCTGCTGTAGAACCTCGATGTAATCTATCCAAAATAGTTGAATATGAAACTTGATATTTTTCACTAGCCTCTTTTGCATTGAACAAAACACCATTAATATTCAGCATCCATGCCGCCTCAACTTGTTTTCTTCCGTCAATTTTTTGTACGACTTCTAGCGCTTCTACTAAGGCC
Source organism: Methylotenera sp. (assembly GCA_031359365.1). Taxonomy (GTDB): domain Bacteria; phylum Pseudomonadota; class Gammaproteobacteria; order Burkholderiales; family Methylophilaceae; genus Methylotenera. Next base: position 2,594 of record JANLZY010000212.1, read on the forward strand.
CAACCATAGCGTAATCGTGCTCGTAGCGTATTAAACGAGCACGAAGGTTTAAGTACATCGAATGCATACCTTAGGTTTTCATATATAGTTCCATTTACACTCACTTGAATTCCGCGCTTCTTTTTTTCTTTTGCTACGCTCTCAGTCTTACTTTGCCTTCCATAAAATATTTGATTATCAGTCCACCCGCGGTGCGACCGTTTTACTGCTGCTTCATACGAAATACCAGCAGCATTTGCCAGCTCCTTTAAGTTTTTGAATTCCCTGTCATCTACTATGTATTTCCGCGAAACATTCTTTTTCTTAACTTCAGACAAAGCATCCTCTATTGAAAGTCCATTTTTAATACGTGACATGAAAGCAGCATAAGTAAGCCCATCTATTGCCTCGAACTCAAACAGCGCTTTCATTGATGGATATACAATATCTTTATACTTAATTTTTCTCATATT